>NZ_JAQRFO010000015.1:0-97729 GCF_028598775.1 Xenorhabdus aichiensis | reverse complement strand
TGTCTTGTGAGTGCCCACACAGATTGTCTGATTAAGTTATTAAAGAGCGGACTGACTTAACGTAAGGTTTGGGTCAGTCAGGGCTGCGTATCTTACGCTTTTTGCCCGGAGAGTCAAGCGCTTATTTTCGCTTTTCTCTCGCTGGCCTCCGCGGCGTGTCTTCGCTCAGCGTCGGTCAGTGGTGGCGCATTATAGGGACTTTTATAATACTGGCAATAGTTATTTTAAAAAAAACTCTCAATCGATTATTTATCCTCCAACGCAAGCCAAATTGGTACTTTGTTAGACTAAAAAATGAAAAAAGAGGTGATTTTTCCACCTCTTTTTACTTCTGGTATACCTTTTTATATCACCTCATGAAAATTTCACATGTAGAGTTGTCTATATAAAGACGACTATCTATGAAAATCGACCAAGCAAACAATCTCATTGTTTTGCAACTATGTGGTCGTTTTCCAGATCTAAAGTAACCAATTTTCCGGGAATCAGTTTGCCTGAAAGGATCTGCTGGGCCAAAGGGTTTTCGATCTCTTGCTGGATGGCTCGTTTTAATGGCCGAGCACCATATACAGGATCAAAACCAGCGTCACTCAATTTCTCCAATGCCGTCGATGTCATCGTGACCTGATAGCCACGCTCTTCCAAACGATGGTATAAACGTTGTAATTGGATATTCGCAATGGATGTCAGATGTTCTTTTCCTAATGGATGGAACACGACTACTTCATCGACACGGTTAATAAATTCAGGCCTGAAATGATGACCAACTACTTCCATCACTATATCTTTCATTCCCGCATAATCCAGTGCGCCAAAACGTTCCTGAATCATATCTGAACCTAGGTTAGAGGTCATAATTATAACAGTATTGCGAAAATCAACCGTTCTCCCCTGTCCATCCGTCAGACGACCATCATCCAATACCTGTAACAGAATGTTGAAAACATCAGGGTGAGCTTTTTCTACCTCATCCAGTAAAATCACTGAATAAGGGCGACGACGCACCGCTTCTGTCAGATACCCCCCCTCTTCATATCCAACATATCCAGGAGGAGCCCCCACCAATCTTGAAACAGTATGTTTTTCCATAAATTCCGACATGTCTAGGCGTACCATCGCATCATCACTGTCGAATAGGAAATTGGCCAACGCTTTGCACAATTCGGTTTTACCTACCCCCGTCGGCCCCAAAAACATAAAAGAACCAATCGGACGATTTGGATCGGATAATCCCGCACGGCTACGACGAATTGCATTAGATACAGCCTCAACAGACTCATTTTGCCCGATGACACGTTTATGTAATTCATACTCCATGCGCAGAAGTTTATCTTTTTCACTCTCCAACATTCTGGATACAGGAATTCCCGTCCAGCGAGCAAGAATTTCGGCAATTTCGGCATCGGTCACTTTGTTACGCAGCAGTTTCATATGATGGCTTTCTAACGTTGTTGCCATTGCCAAACGTTTTTCCAATTCTGGAATTCTTCCGTACTGGATTTCAGACATCTTCGCTAGATCACCACTACGACGGGCTTTTTCTAATTCAAGGCGCGTATTCTCTAATTCTGCTTTAATGTTCTGAGTGCCAATCAGCTCTGCCTTTTCGGCTTTCCACTCTTCTTCCAGCTCAGAATATTCGCGTTCTTTCTCCACCAGCTCCATATTCAACATTTCGAGTCGTTTTTTACTGCCATCGTCCGGTTCTTTTTTCAGTGCCTGCTGCTCCAGCTTTAATTGAATAACCCGACGCTCCAGACGATCCAGTGCTTCTGGTTTAGAATCCATTTGCATACGCAAACTTGCTCCTGCTTCATCAATCAGATCGATGGCTTTGTCTGGCAACATACGATCTGAAATATAGCGATGGGACAATGTCGCAGCAGCAACGATTGCTGGATCAGTAATTTGTACATGGTGATGCAATTCATAGCGTTCTTTAAGCCCACGCAGGATAGCAATGGTATCTTCAACGGTTGGCTCCGCAACATACACCTTTTGGAAACGACGTTCCAAAGCAGCATCTTTTTCAATGTACTGACGATATTCATCCAGTGTCGTCGCACCAACACAGTGTAGTTCACCGCGAGCCAGGGCGGGTTTAAGCATATTACCGGCATCCATTGCGCCATCAGCCTTACCTGCTCCTACCACCGTATGCAATTCATCAATGAACAGAATGACTGAGCCTTCCTGTTTGGCGAGATCGTTCAAAACACCTTTCAAACGTTCTTCAAATTCACCACGGTATTTCGCACCCGCCACTAGCGTTCCCATATCAAGGGACAGAACGCGTTTGTTTTTCAGCCCCTCCGGGACTTCACCATTAATAATACGCTGCGCCAGACCTTCAACTATGGCGGTTTTCCCAACACCCGGTTCACCAATAAGAACAGGGTTATTTTTAGTTCTACGCTGTAATACCTGAATTGTCCGGCGAATTTCGTCATCGCGCCCAATCACGGGATCTAATTTGCCCTGTTCGGCGCGTTCAGTTAGATCGATTGTGTATTTTTTTAGTGCCTGACGCTGATCTTCAGCGCCTTGATCACTCACTTTCTCACCACCACGCATCTGTTCTATTGCCTTAGCGATTTTATCTTTGGTTGTTCCCACAGCTTTAAGTATGTCACTTAATGTTCCACGTTCTTCTATTGCCGCCAGAACAAAGAGTTCAGAAGAAATAAAATTGTCACCTGCTTTTTGCGCAAGTTTATCACACAGGTTTAAATAACGACCCAGCTCATTGGATACCTGTACATCACCACCATTACCCTCTACTTTCGGTAATCGATCCAAGGCTTGGTTAAGTTGATTGTTGATGCTACTCGTATCAACCCCTGCCGATGTCAGTAAGGGACGAACAGAGCCACCCTCTTGATTAAGCAATGCGCTCATCAAGTGGGTCGGTTCGATGAATTGATTATCACGCCCTAATGCAAGGGATTGGGCGTCAGCGAGAGCAAGCTGGAATTTATTAGTAAGACGATCCAGACGCATAACACCTCCAATACTGGTCAGAATTTGCTACTGGAAACTAGATAAGGTCATTCCTTAAATATTCAAGGTACTCTGAAAAGTTAATTGGAAACTAGCCACTATACGCCAGAAATCGTCCTATAAAACCGATTATCTCAGCCAGATTAAAGTTGCCATACGTCCAGTGTTACCATCACGGCGATAGGAGAAAAAGTTTCTTTCCTCAGTGGCAGTACAAGCAGTCCCTCCAAATACTTCATTTATACCAATAGACTGCAACTTTAATTTAGCCAGTAAATAGATATTTGCCAAAAATTTATTACCATAAGGCGTAAAGGCTTGTTCTAGCTCAGGATTGGTTACAACAAACGCGTCCATAACTTCACGGCCCACCTCAAATTTTTCAGGGCCAATGGCTGGCCCTAACCATGCGCGGATCATTTCAGGTTTTGCGCTAAATCGAGACACGGTATTTTCTAGAACCCCTGTACATAACCCACGCCATCCCGCATGCGCCGCTGCAATTTCATCTCCCGCAATGGCGTAGAAAAGAACAGGCAGGCAATCAGCTGTCATGACAGCACAAACCTGCCCGGGCATATTCGTGTAAACAGCATCAGCCTGATTATCTTTCGCTGGCTGGCCATCCAGATTGATGACACGAGTTCCGTGTACCTGCTCCAACCAGACAGGTTGTTGTGGCAACTGAGCATATTCAACCAGCAGTTTTCTGTTCCGCTCCACACATTCCGAATCATCACCAACATGGTTACCCAGATTCAGACTGTCATAAGGCGGTAGGCTTACTCCACCCAAGCGGGTTGTACTGCAAGCGCCAACATTATCAAGCTGTGGCCAATCAGGAAAAATCAGTGGGGTCATTTACCTACCAGTCCATCTCATCTTTGAAAGTTTCAGTATCCGCTTTCATCACATCAACCAGTTTAACCATATCATCCGGTAATTCTGCATGCCATTCCATCTCAATACCAGAAATGGGATGGTAAAGTCGTAGCATGGTGGCATGTAATGCCTGACGATCAAAGTTGCGCATCACTTCGCGAAATTCGTCTGAAGCGCCTTTTAACGGACGAGGACGACCACCGTATAAAGGATCACCAACCAGAGGGTGCTTAATATGTGCCATATGGACACGGATCTGATGTGTCCTGCCAGTTTCCAGGCGCAGGCGCAGACGAGTATGTGCCCGGAAATGTTCCATAACCCGATAATGGGTAACTGCCGGTTTTCCCATAGGATGCACTGCCATGTGTGTCCGTTTTGTCGGATGGCGGGAGATCGGTTCTTCTACCATTCCCCCTGCTGTCATGCATCCCAAGGCGATCGCTTCATATTCACGGGTAATTTCACGCAATTGCAGGGATTCCACCAGACGGGTTTGTGCTGGAACGGTTTTTGCGACAACCATCAGCCCGGTCGTGTCTTTATCGAGACGGTGTACAATACCAGCGCGAGGGACATCTGCAATTGCAGGATAGCGGTATAACAAGGCATTCAGTACTGTACCATCAGGGTTACCTGCCCCAGGATGTACAACCAAATCACGCGGTTTGTTAATCACTAGAATATCATCATCTTCATAGACAATATTCAACTCGATATCTTGTGGCTCCCAACGCGCATCTTCTTCAATGATGGCATCAATGGAAATTTCTTCACCGCCCAGTACTTTTTCTTTTGGCTTATTGATCAATTTACCATTAACCTGAACTTTATTATCTAAAATCCATTCTTTTATACGGGATCTTGAATAATCAGAGAACAATTCAGCCAAAGCCTGATCTAAACGTTGACCGAGCTGTGTTTCAGCGACTGTTGCATTAAGTCGTATTTGTTGTGCCATATATAAATTCTGTATTTTACGTTGAGTTTTGACGGCAAAGCCGTTTCATTTAAAATAATGTGCTATTGTAGCTCTATCTTTTGCTGGGAACTTTATGGATAGTCTCCCAGAAAACACTCAGAGGATAATCAACACGTGATGATTCGCATGAAATATCTGGTGGCAGCAGCCACATTGAGTATGGTTTTATCTGGATGCTCCAACAATAAGGATGCTGTTCCTGATATCCCGCAATCTCAAATTTACTCAGCCGGGCAAAAACACCTGCAAGAAGGTAACTATAAAGGGGCTATCAAACAATTGGAATCCCTTGATAACCGTTATCCTTTTGGACCGTACTCCCAACAGACTCAGCTTGATTTGATCTATGCCTATTACAAATCAGCAGAATTCCCAATGGCTCTCGCATCCATTGACCGTTTCATGCGTCTGAACCCAACCCATCCGAATATCGACTATGTGATATATTTGCGTGCTCTGATATCCCAAGCCTTGGATGACAGTACTCTGCAAAGCTTTTTCGGCATAGATCGTTCAGATCGAGATCCTGAACATGCCCGTGCCTCATTCCGTGATTTCAACCTGCTAGTTAGCCGCTATCCTAACAGTCAGTATACATCCGATGCAGCCAAGCGTTTAGTCTTCCTCAAAGAACGTTTAGCCAAATATGAACTTGCGGTTGTGAAATATTACACTAAACGCAGCGCTTATGTGGCCGTTGTCAGTCGAGTTGAACAGATGTTACGGGATTATCCTGATACTCAAGCGACTCGAGAAGCACTTCCTTACATGGAAGCTTCCTATAAGAAATTGGGTCTGATGGCTGAAGCAGATAAAGTGGCAAAATTAATTGCGGCCAACCCAGTATAAGATTTAAGAAAAGTAAAAAGCATCATCAACAGCAGCTACGGCTGCTGTTATTTTTCATGGTTCAAATGCCCTTTTTACGGCACTACGCTTAATGGACTTATAATCTGCTTTAATTAGTTTCAGCAACTAACCCCTAGACGTAATGTCTCTTAGGATTATCAACCATCTTGATAATACCATAACTGACCGATAATGATGCATAACGCCCCTCTTAGCAATAAATATTCTCTATATCTTCTTCACCAATCACACTTCTGTTACTCACTGTCAAAACAGCCCAATAAAAGTGATTTAGATCATTCTTTTTACGTCAAAGAAAGGTATGCTGAAACCATCGAAGACGGAGTAACATAACGAGGTAACTATATGTTAGTGAACATCACCAGCAAACAAATGGAAATTACCCCCGCAATTCGTAGCCATGTAGAAGACCGTCTAAACAAGTTGAACAAATGGCAAGTCAACCTAATTAATCCACATATCGTACTCACAAAAGAACCACAGGGGTTCTTGGTTGATGCCACAATAGGTATACCAAACAACACATTAGTTGCTAGTGCAAAACATGAGGATATGTACGCTGCCATCAACGAACTACTGACAAAATTAGAGCGTCAACTCAATAAAGTGCAGCATAAGGGAGAAGCACGCCGTGCAGATCACAGCGTTAAAGACTCCAACTTTGACGTAGAAGTTTAATCACAGCTTAACCTTATTTAACGCGCTCAATGAGCGCGTTTTTATTGCCCTACAGAGCCTTTCTATTGACACTCCACACCAAATAAGTTAATTAAAGTACATTATTGGCACCATAAAAAAGTAATACACTCATAAATGATATGGCTATCAAACTGTTTTTCTTCTTTTTCTTTTTTACCTTCTCATGAGGAGGTTTTTTCGTTTTAAAAAGGATAAGAAGACGAACAAAAAACCTCCCTACCAATGGGAGGTTTTTTTTTGCAGACCATCATCTATATCCATAATAAAAACGTCAGGAACATGCTATGGAACGAAATTTAGTTAATATACGAGAAGAAATCAGCAGTATTGATGCAGATTTGCTGGATCTGCTTGGGAAACGCCGGCAATTAGCCTGTGATATTGCGCAGACTAAACTTCTCGAACATCGCCCTGTCCGAGATAAAGACCGTGAACGGGAACTTCTTAATGTGTTAATTAATAAAGGCAAAACTCATGGTCTAGATGGGTTCTATATTACCCGCCTGTTTCAGATGATCATTGAAGATTCAGTATTAACCCAGCAAGCGTTGCTGCAACAGCATCTGAACCAGACACCTTACGACTCTGCACGCATTACTTTTCTAGGGCCAAAAGGTTCCTATTCCCATATTGCAGCCCGTCAATTTTCGGCGCGCCATTTCAATCAGTTGGTTGAATGCAGTTGTCATAAATTTCCAGATATTTTTTCGCTGGTTGAGATTGGTCAAGCAGATTATGGCATCCTGCCTCTCGAAAATACCAGTTCTGGAGCAATAAATGATGTTTATGATTTATTACAACAGACTTCATTATTCCTTGTTGGGGAGATAACCCTGCCAATAAACCACTGTTTATTGATTGGTACCGAGACTGATACGTCAAAAATAAAAACAGTTTATAGCCATTCTCAACCTTTCCAGCAATGCAACCAATACCTCAATCAATTTCCTCATTGGAAGATTGTCTATTGCGAAAGTACTGCTGCTGCCATGCAAAAAGTGGCAGAGCTCAACTCGCCAGAAGTGGCAGCGTTAGGGAGTGAAGCAGGGGGTGCACTCTATAAATTACGGGTTTTGGAAAACAATTTGGCAAATCAGCAAAATAATAGTACTCGCTTTATTGTTGTTGCCAAAAAACCCATTGATGTGTCAAATCAGGTTCCTGCCAAAACCACGTTTATAATGTCAACAGGACAGCAGGCTGGTGCTCTGGTCGATACGCTTATTATCTTGAAAAAACACGATATTATAATGAGTAAGTTGGAATCGCGTCCCATAAACGGCAAACCGTGGGAAGAGATGTTTTATATTGATGTACAAGCCAATATTCGCTCCATGAAAATGCAACAGGCACTTAAAGAATTGTCAGAAATTACCCGGTTCTTGAAAGTCTTGGGATGTTATCCCTCAGAAAATGTGATTTCTATCGACCCCTGCTAAAATAGAAAACCGGATGTTTTCATCCGGTTTCACAATTTGGTATCGATGCAAAATGCACTATATCCGGCTATCACTAGCCTGCTGCAAAAGAGACTGACTCTCTTTCATAAATCGAGTGGCTTCATTACCAAACCACTCATTCACTTGGTTAAAACTCGCAATAAAAGCCGACTTATCCTGACTCTCCAGTATTTCAATCGCCTGTCCAAAACTCTGGTGATAACGGCGGATCAGCTCAATATTTTCAGGACTGGACATAATGATATCGGCATATAACTGAGGATCTTGGGCAAATAATCGACCAACCATAGCCAACTCCAATCGATAGATTGGTGAGGATAGTGATATCAGTTGCTGTAAATCGATATCCTCTTTTGCAAGATGCCGACCATAAGAAAAAGTAGTGAAATGACGCAGCGCTTGAATGAAGCTCATATTTTTGTCATGCTGCTCTGCACTAATTTGATGTAATCGCGCACCCCATACTGATATTTGTTCCAAAAACCATTGGTATGCTTCGGGCTGACGCCCATCACAATACACGACAACCTGTTTGGCAAAACTGCCCACATCGGGTCCAAACATAGGATGCAACCCTAAAACCGGGCCTTGATGCACATCAAGCATCGCCTTTAACGGCTTTTGTTTAATAGAGGCCAAATCAACCAAAACACACTGTTCCGGCAAAGGAGGTAAACGGCGGATAACCTCTTCTGTCAAATGAATCGGCACACTGACAATTACCATTCCTGCATCTGCCAGTATATGTTCGGCCTTATCCCAATCTCCCGACTCAAGAACCCGAACTTCATAGCCAGATAAAGTTAACAAGCGACTAAACAGTTTCCCCATTTTCCCTGAGCCACCAATAATAACTATTGGCATTAGATGGGTACTGATTTTTTTGAATCCTTTATCGTTCTCACTTACGTAGGACTCTCGCATAATGCGCCGCAAAATATCTTCAATTAGGTCTGGCGGAATTCCCATCACTTCCGCTTCTTGGCGGCGGGAAGCCAACATGGACGCTTCCCTTTCTGGTACGTAAATCGGCAAACCCAGTTGGCTCTTAATTTCTCCAACTTCTGTCACTAAATGCATTCGCTTCGCCAGTAACGCCAATAATGCTTTGTCTACTTCATCAATTTGTTCCCGCAATTGTGATAATTTTGCTGCCATATCAATTATCCTGCTTTTTCCATCATCATGTTACGTTTTGCAAAACGTGGGGCAATTTGTTGGTGTAATTTTCTTAATACCTGCTCCGTGGTTTGCCAGTTAATACAGGCGTCAGTCACTGAAACACCATATTGCATCTCAGAACGAGGCTGTTCTGAGGGCTGATTTCCTTCGTGAATGTTGCTTTCCAACATAATACCAATGATAGATCGATTTCCAGACATAATCTGTTCAGCAACGGAATCCACTACGATGCTCTGACGACGAAAATCTTTATTGGAATTACCATGACTGCAATCAATCATTAACGATGGCGTTAAACCTGCCTTGATCATTTGGCTTTCGCAGTCAGCAACATGCTCAGAACTATAATTCGGTTCGGTGCCACCACGCAGGATAACATGCCCATTTGGGTTACCTTGGGTTTGTAGCAGACAGACTTGCCCTGACTGATTTATTCCCATGAAGCAATGTGGCATGGCAGCCGCTTTCATGGCGTTAATTGCAGTATTCAAATTGCCATCAGTCCCATTTTTGAATCCAACGGAGACAGACAATCCCGATGCCATTTCGCGGTGAGTTTGTGATTCTGTCGTTCTCGCCCCGATCGCTGACCAACTGAATAGGTCTCCCAAGTATTGAGGATTATTAAGATCTAGTGCTTCATTGGCCAGTGGCAATCCCATTTTCACTAAATTCATTAATAAACCGCGGGCAATATGCAGCCCAGTATCTATATCAAACGAACCATCCATATGGGGATCACTGATTAAGCCTTTCCAACCAACCGTCGTACGGGGTTTTTCAAAATAGACACGCATAACAATATACAGGCAATCACTTAATTCAGTAGAAAGTACTTTCAGGCGACGGGCATAATCGAGGGCGGCGTCCACATCATGAATTGAGCAGGGGCCACACACCACTAACAAACGAGGATCACGGTGCTGAATAATATCAGCGATGGTATTACGGGCATTTGTGATGGCATGCAGATCGTTGCGACTCAATGGGTATTTCTGTTTCAGCTCCTCAGGTGTGATAAAAATCTGTTCACCAAGAATATGAACGTTATTAAGTGCATCTTTTTGCATGATCATGTTCTATGCCTGCCTTGTTTTGTCTGTTTAAGTTTTTTTTTAAGTGTCAGGCAGACAACATACCACGCATAGTAAAGAATACAATCCAATTGTGTAAATAACTTCCAATTACCGTAAATTATTATTTACACAAGAGTAAATATACTATCGATGACTCTATAGAATTAACAATCCCTTTGGTTTTTTATTTCCATAAAAAATATATTAGTTAATTTAAATATTAATATTTAATAAAATAATAATTACATTTACAATTGAAATATTTTATTAAAAAGATAAATATTTTTAAAAATCATTCAGTAAAAACAAGATTTCAATCCTGTTTTTATATACAAATTTTAATAAAATTAACATGTGATTTTAATGTTTATATAAAACCATAAAATAATATTTATAATTAATAGCTAAATAAAATAGCTTAAATACCTCAAATTATTAATTTTTATTCGTTTATTAAAAATAGATATGATAACGCTAAAATTTACCATAATAATCACATAATTATTGATAGACACACATTATGCTGGCATGGAATTGGGACTGATCAGTGATATTAGACTTTTTATACTGACATTTGTTTTTGGACTGAAACCAGGTAAGCTGCCTGTAGATGCGATGTTCACCATTCTTGCGGTAATCGGTTATGCATTTACTCTGCAAATTGCAAATGGATTATCGATGTTCCGCTCTCAAAGCCACCACTTTATTTTTGGCTTTGGCTAATGTATTCAATGTTAACCTATCTTTTTTTATTTTCGCTATCGTGCTCTTAGGAATGCCATACTGTTCAGCTCGCCTTCATCACAAATTATAAAGTTCCATCTCAATCAAAATCATCGGCTCAATAGTAGTGCTGAATATGTCATTAATTCTTTTTTCCAAATCAATTTTTCAAAGAAATGTTTTTTGGAAAAGAAGTGTATAAAGAAGAGAGTTCAGGCACGATCGCAAGACTCTACTTTTAAACGAGTTTTAATTACAAAAAAATACCGTATAGAAAAAATAGTGCATTGTAATAAATAATTAGAGGCCTGCATATGCAGGCCTCTATAACTTTCGGATGTAGCGAAAGCATATTATCTAGCGTTAAGACGCTCTTTAATACGAGCCGCCTTACCAGAACGCTCACGCAGGTAATACAGTTTAGCTTTACGAACGGCACCACGACGTTTAACACTGATGCTGTCTACGACAGGGGAGTGAGTCTGGAATACACGCTCAACTCCTTCGCCGTTAGAAATCTTACGAACAGTGAATGCAGAATGCAGACCACGGTTACGAATTGCAATAACCACGCCCTCGAATGTCTGCAGACGCTTTTTAGAACCTTCAACGACCCATACCTTAACTTCTACGGTGTCACCCGGACGGAATGAAGGTACGTCTTGCTTCATCTGTTCTTGTTCAATTTGTTTAATAATGTTGCTCATAATAACTCTCTTACCCTAGATAAACTGATATATCAAAGACATTCCTTCACAGGATATGCCTGGATTAACTCGTTGCCTGATCCTGATATTCCTGTTGGAATTCAGACAGCAACATCCTCTGCTCGTCAGTCAGAGCTAGGCTTTCTAGAAGTTCGGGCCTTCTTAACCAAGTTCGGCCAAGCGATTGTTTCATTCGCCAGCGATTAATTTCGGCATGGTTTCCCGATAATAAAACAGGGGGAACTTCCATCCCATCCAACACCTCAGGGCGGGTATAATGTGGACAATCCAATAATCCATCAGCAAACGAGTCTTCTTCTGCCGATGCCTGATGCCCCAATACTCCCGGAATAAACCGAGATATAGAGTCAATCATCGTCATTGCAGGAAGTTCTCCCCCGCTGAGAACGTAATCCCCGATAGACCATTCTTCGTCAATTTCGGTTTGGATGACACGCTCATCAATACCTTCATAACGGCCACAAACAAGAATCAATTTCTCATTTGCTGCCAGCTCACAAACTCCCTGTTGATCGAGTTTGCGCCCCTGTGGTGAAAGGTAAATCACCTTTGCATTAACGCCTGCCGCTGCTTTGGCTGCATGGATGGCTTCCCGTAACGGTTGCACCATCATTAGCATGCCTGGACCACCGCCATAAGGACGATCATCAACGGTACGATGCCTATCGTAGGTAAAATCCCTAGGACTCCAGCATTCAATACTCAGCAGGCCATTTTTTACAGCCCGACCAGTTACCCCGTAATCGGTTATTGCGCGGAACATTTCAGGAAACAGGCTAATAACCCCAATCCACATACAGCGTCCCACTCATTTAAACCGTTTTAACCGGAGATTAAAAACTAGGATCCCAATCTACTTCAATAGTTTTAGTAGCGAGATCGACTTTCTTGATAACCTGCCCATCAAGAAACGGAACTAACCGTTCCTTGATACCGAATGCATCTTTCAGGTTTGCTTTTATTACCATCACATCGTTAGAACCTGTTTCCATCATGTCGTTGATAGTCCCAAGGTTATAACCCGCAATATTTATTACCTGACAACCCATAAGGTCTTTCCAGTAATAATCACCGGTTTCCAGTTCTGGTAATTGGGTAGAATCCACCACCACTTCACAGTTGGTGAATAAATTCGCAGCATCCCGATCATCAATATCTTTGATTTTGATGATCAGATCCTGATTGTGGTATTTCCACGTTTCCAGCTCAACATGTTGCCACTGGCCTGAACGCTGAATAAACCACGGTTGATATTCAAAAATGTCTTCGGTACGTTCGGTGGAAGAAAACACTCTGAGCCAACCACGAATGCCATATGCGGAGCCCAATTTCCCCAACACTATTGGATAAACAGGCGGCTCCAGGCCAGTTTGCTTGCTCATAGTTGCCACCGCGACAGATTAAGCTGCTTCAGCTACTTTAGCTGATTTTTTAGCATCTTTGATCAGTGCAGAAACACGATCAGACACAGATGCACCCAGACCAACCCAATGTTCGATACGGTCCAGATCTAAACGCAGAGCTTCTGCTTTCCCTGATGCGATAGGGTTGAAGAAACCAACGCGCTCAATGAAACGACCATCACGCGCATTACGGCTATCAGTCACGACTACTTGATAAAACGGACGCTTTTTTGCGCCGCCACGAGCTAAACGAATTGTTACCATAACATCCTCATTAGTTAGCAAAACAACCAGACTTCATCGAGGAATGAAGTCCGGCTATTCATATAAAAAGCTCGAAAATTTTACTCACTTTGGCGCAAAAAGCAATCCAAAGAGCACTTTCTTTCTCGACTTTGTTAATTATCGCCCCATAAAGCCAGGTGGCAGCATGCCTTTCATGCCTTTCATCATTTTGGCTAGACCACCTTTCTTCATCTTTTTCATCATACGTTGCATTTCATCAAATTGTTTCAGCAAACGGTTGACATCCTGCACCTGAGTACCAGACCCTGCCGCAATACGACGTTTGCGGGAGCCTTTGATAATCTCAGGTTTTTCACGCTCTTTACGGGTCATTGAATTGATAATGGCTTCCATTTTCACCAGAACCTTGTCATCCATTTGGGATTTGACGGCATCAGGGATCTGCGACATGCCCGGCATTTTGCTCAACATACTGGTCATTCCACCCATATTGCGCATTTGCTTGAGCTGATCAAGGAAGTCATTTAAATCAAAACCATCACCTTTTTTCAGTTTTGATGCGAGTTTCTCTGCTTGAGTTCGGTCAACTTTGCTTTCAATTTCCTCAATCAATGAAAGCACATCTCCCATACCCAGAATACGGGATGCAATGCGATCTGGATGGAAAGGCTCCAATGCATCCGTTTTTTCACCAACGCCAAGGAATTTAATTGGTTTGCCAGTAATATGACGAATGGAAAGCGCAGCACCACCACGAGCATCACCATCAACTTTGGTCAGAACAACCCCTGTCAACGGCAGTGCTTCATTAAATGCCTTCGCCGTATTTGCTGCATCCTGCCCAGTCATTGCATCAACAACAAACAGAGTTTCAACAGGGTTGATGGCCGCATGAACCGCTTTAATTTCGTCCATCATTGCTTCATCAACATGCAGACGACCTGCGGTATCGACCAACAGCACATCATAGAATTTCAGTTTGGCATGCTGGATAGCTTTATTGGCGATATCAACCGGTTTTTCCTGCGGATCTGAAGGGAAAAAATCAATATCAACAGCTTCAGATAGTGTTTCAAGCTGTTTGATCGCTGCTGGACGATATACGTCAACAGAAACGACCAATACTTTTTTCTTGTTTTTTTCTTTGAGCAGTTTGCCCAATTTTGCAACGCTGGTTGTTTTACCCGCGCCTTGCAAACCCGCCATCAGAACCACAGCAGGTGGCTGTGCGGAAAGGTTCAACTCACTGTTTACCTCTCCCATCGCCTTAACCAGTTCATTCTGAACGATTTTGACGAATTCCTGTCCTGGAGTCAGGCTTTTATTAACTTCATGCCCTACGGCATTCTCTTTGATTCGTGAAATAAAATCACGCACGACAGGCAATGCAACATCTGCTTCGAGCAAAGCCATGCGAACTTCACGCAACGTATCTTTAATATTATCTTCAGTCAGCCGTCCGCGGCCACTGATATTGCGCAATGTGCGCGATAGTCTGTCAGTTAAATTATCAAACATTGTCTCAGCTCAGATATCTACAAAAGGGGCTACCTGTAAGGCAAATTTAGCGAATTATAACACGATGATGATGCAATCTCTGCAAAGAGATTACCAAGTATGATTAACAACGGTTGGAGGCTACCTCAGCTAGCGTTATACTTAAATTTTAAGTTCAATCTAACATTATTGCGAAAACGACAAACGTTATGCCGGTATTTTCAATTATTGCTTTACTTGCTTATCTCATTAGCCTGACGCTCATTGTGCCGGGTTTATTGCGGCAACAAAACAGTTATCAAAAGCTGGCTCTGCTTTTCTCTATTATGGCCTTGATTAATCATGCGATTGCATTGAAATATCAGATTTTTCATGTCAGCAGCGGCCAAAATCTCACGTTGTTAAATTTAGGTTCGATTGTCAGCTTACTCATGAGCACCATTATGACTGTCGTGGCTTTCCGTGGTCGGGCATGGTTTCTGCAACCCATCGTTTACAGTTTCTCCATGATAAATTTAATGCTGGCCAGTATGGTGCCAGGGGCATTCATTACCCATCTGGAAGACAGTATCGAGTTATTCATTCATATTGGGTTAGCGCTCCTTGGGTATGCCACCTTACTTATCGCTGCACTTTATGCACTACAACTTGGCTGGTTGGATCATCTGCTTAAAAAGAAAAAATTCTCTTTTTCTTCTGGCATGCCCCCTCTGATGACCATTGAACGCAAAATGTTTCACATTACCCAAGTCGGTGTCATTTTACTCACATTGACGTTATGTACAGGCATCATGTACATGGATAATATTTTCGGTAAAGAGAATATTCACAAATCCGTTTTATCTATCATTGCATGGTTTATCTACGTTATCTTACTCTGGGGGCACTATCATGAAGGATGGCGCGGCAAGCGTGTCATTTGGTTCAATCTGATTGGCGCGTTTATCCTGACACTCGCCTTTTTTGGTGGCAGGCTATTACAGGAAATTATGGTTTATTAACGGTCAAAGGATCACTATAGCCAGTCTGTATAAATATTAGGAAGGAATTTTGCTTTGGAGAATGTTTCAACAAGCACATTAATCATTGTTCTTGTCATCATGGTCATCATTTCTGCCTACTTTTCTGCCTCAGAAACTAGCATGATGACAATAAACCGTTATCGATTACGCCATCTGGCAAAACAAGGTAGCCGTCCTGCACGGAGGGTAGAATCACTACTGCGTCGTCCTGACAGGCTGATCAGTCTTATCCTTATCGGTAACAACCTCATCAATATTCTGGCCTCTTCGCTTGCCACTATTGTGGGAATGCGTCTTTATCAAGATGCAGGCGTTGCCATCGCCACTGGCATATTGACTTTCGTGATTCTAATTTTTGCTGAAGTAATGCCCAAAACCATCGCGGCGCTTTACCCAGAAAAAGTGGCATTTCCAAGTAGTTTACTACTACGACCACTGGAAAAAGTCATGCTTCCCCTTGTCTGGGCATTTAATAAAATCAGTTTACTGCTTATGCGCTGTCTAGGCATAAAAACCTCTGACATTCGCAATGATGCTGTCAGCAAAGATGAACTGCGCACAATTGTGAATGAGTCAAACACCAATCTCTCACGCCGTAATCAAGATATGCTTATTTCAATATTAGATCTCGAGAAAGTGACTGTTGGCGACATCATGGTGCCTCGTAATGAGATTGTCGGTATTGACATTAATGATGACTGGAAGTCAGTGATACGACAATTGACTCATTCACCACATGGCAGAATTGTGCTTTACCGCGATTCTCTCGATGATGCCATTGGCATGTTGCGTGTACGTGAAGCCTATCGCCTCATGATGGAGAAAAAAGCGTTTACGAAAAGAAATCTGATTAAAGCCGCAGATAAGATCTACTTTATTCCTGTCAGCATCCCGCTGAACACTCAGTTGGTTAATTTCCAACGCAACAAGCAAAAAACTGGCCTAATCGTTGACGAATACGGCGATATTCAGGGGCTTGTTACAGTCGAAGATATTTTGGAAGAAATTGTCGGTGATTTTACTACTTCTATGTCCCCTACTTTAGCAGAAGAAGTAATGCCACAGAGTGATGGTACTGTTCTAGTTGATGGTACAGCTAATATCCGCGAATTAAACAAAGTCTTCGGCTGGGCATTGCCTGCGGATGGACCAAGAACAATGAACGGCATGATTCTAGAAGAGTTAGGTGAAATTCCTGAATTGAACGCTCAAGTGCAGATTAATAAATATAATTTTGAAATTCTATCGGTACACAGCAATGTCATCAAACAGGTGAGAGTGACTCCTATTAATCAAGCAGCAAAACTTTCTGAATAAGTAAGTATTATCACTATTAGTGTACGAAGGAAACATTAAGAGGGGGAAGGATTAATACCCTAGCATATAACCTTCCCCTCACTCCATAATATAAGATTTATCTTCTATCTCTGCGTTCACAATTAGTTCCATACTCACACTTACCTTTTCAGAATGAGGATTACTTTCAAATAAGTAATTTTTATTAAAAATAATTAAATTAAGAAAAAATTACAATAAGAATAATCATCATTGGAATAAGATAAATACTTCTGAATTTTTCTATATTTTCTAATATATTTCAAGTTCTATTTCTATTAATAGCCCTGTCTGAATCCAAATAATTCATGATAAATCATATTGTTACACAAAAACCAACCAATTTTTTAATAATCATTTAGAAATGCAGCTTGATATTTGCGTATATTAAAAATCTAAATTTCCGGATATATATCTATACATGAGTTATTATTTCAAATAAAAAATAGAATTGATACGGGGTTAGCTAAAAATAAGCTAACCCCGTCAATATAAGGTAGGTCTAGCCGTTTTTAACAAGATTTTTACGGCTAAAAAGAACGTGTGTAAACATCAGATATATATTTTCAACACATTACACACCCTTCAACCATACTACACTTGAAGTTCAACTAATATCTCTTCAGGTAGCGCCAGCTCATCATTGAGGTTAACTCGAACATCTGCATCAAGAATATGGCGAGCGATGTCCTGCGCTTCTTGCAGAGAATGCATCTCATAAGTACCACATTGATAAATGTTCAATTCTGGGATCTGATTCTGATCTTTAACCTTCAGTACATCAGCCATAGCTGCTTTCCAAGACTCGGCTACCCTCAATTCAGCTGGCTCACCAATCAAGCTCATATAAAAACCAGTGCGGCACCCCATTGGGGAGATATCGATAATCTCAACACCATCACCATTCAAATGGTTACGCATAAAGCCCGCAAACAGATGTTCCAGGGTATGAATCCCTTTTTCTGGCATCACTTCTTTGTTAGGAACACAAAAACGTAAATCAAATACTGTGATGGTATCACCATGAGGTGTTTTCATCGTTTTGGCAACTCTAACAGCAGGTGCCTCCATACGAGTATGGTCAACTGTAAAACTATCTAATAAAGGCATAATAATACCTCCTGAGGTATCAGATTTTTTACGAAAATTTTTTCAAATAGATGAAACCTTTTCATTTGCGGCTGGTCATAAGATATGAAGACGCGCAAAATTGTTATCATCCCTATTCTCTAAGAGATTTTATTTCGGCCACCACTGGTGGCCATTTTCTTTTTTTAATACCCAGCATGTAGTTTTAGATAATCTTCAAAATCCATGCTGTCTTGCTGCTCTAAGCTCTTTTGCCGTTCTATCGAAGCGTGACGCTCAACAGAAAAACATTCTTCACTCAGGATTGAATACGGCTCTTCAAGCAGTTCGCGATGATACTTGGTTGCCAATTCCAATCCAAAACCAACAATCCCTTGAGCTTTCATATTGCCCAGTACACGGGCTGAAAATGTCAATGATGGATCTTCAAACATACCAACCAACTCTTTGCAGGCTGATTGATATTGTGTTCCAGAACAGGTATCCAAGACTTCAGCTACACGTTCTAAGTCTTTGAATAATTCTTGACCAACTGTTTTAAGTGGCTGCTGCTCAATACCATAACCAATACCGATATTCAGCCCTGGTTTACGCCCTTCCAAAATGACCTTGTTCCAGTTTTGACGACAACAGTCAAGTTCCTTGCTACTCATTTCAGGAGCATCAGCCAAAGCACACCATATCAAAAATAGATCAAGAAAGCGGATCTGAATTTCATTGACGCCAATCGCCGTGAAAGGATTAATATCCAGAGAACGAACTTCGATATACTCTACACCGCCACGCAGCAAGGCATCAGAAGGAGATTCGCTCTCTTGAGTGACACGTTTGGGGCGAATCGGTGCATACAGCTCATTCTCAATTTGAAGAACATTGGTGTTAAGCTGTAGATATTTGCCATCTTTTTTGTTCCCCAAAGCCGCAAACTCTGTAGATGGTTTATGAATGGCTTTTTTAAGACCTTCTACATACGAATGGAGATTGTTAAAGGTGATATTCAGATCACTTTGTGATTTGTTGGTATACCCCAAATCACTCATTCTCAACGAAGTTGCATAAGGCAGGTAACAAGTCCCTTTTTCAGTTTCCTCAAAAGGGAGTACTGTCTCTCGCCCACGTAAGAACGAAGAACAAATCGCGGGTGATGCACCAAATAAATAAGGGATCACCCATCCAAAACGATAATAATTACGGATCAGACGAAAATATCCATCTGAAATCTGTTCCTTGCCACTTTCTGCATCTTTGATGCCTAACCATGCCTGCCAGAAACTTATTGGCAACGAGAAGTTATAATGTACGCCAGAAATGGTCTGCATCAATGCACCGTAACGGTTTTTCAATCCCTCACGGTATAAGGTCTTAAACCGCCCCACATTGGACGTGCCATATTGTGCCAGAGTGATGTTTTCCTCTTTGTCAATAAAGCATGGCATACTCAAAGGCCACATTTTTTCATTACCCAAGTTCTGGGCAGTGTAACGATGTAAATCTTTAAGGAAAGCGACCGTTCTTTCTATGTCGCTATCAACGGGGGTAATAAACTCCAATAGAGATTCAGCAAAATCAGTTGTAATCCATTTATGCGTTAAAGAAGCACCAAGTGGTTCTGGATGCCCTGTCATAGCTAAATGACCGTCTGGAGTAACACGCAATGTTTCACGCTCAATACCACGACAAATACCGTTCAACACGGTGGGATTTGCCTCTAGCCATGACAATGCTTTTGATACGTCCGGGATCAATTTGACCTCCCGTGGAGTTTTAAAAAGATTATTACTAAGCGTTTACTTTATATCAAACAAGTCAGATTGTCGCTGATTACATAATCCTGATGATATACGATTGAATAAATTATGAGTTCGGATGATAAAAGAAATGTAATATCTGAAAGGTGATAAACAAAAAAGCCCCCACCTTATCAAGGCAGGGGCTAATATGGTGCATCCAGGAGGATTCGAACCTCCGACCGCTCGGTTCGTAGCCGAGTACTCTATCCAGCTGAGCTATGGATGCGTTATCAGTTTTCTATTTCTGGTCAGGCACTATTGGCTGCCTTCTTTCCAGGTTCTAAATACCATAATGAAATCATGGAATTGAATATGGTGCATCCAGGAGGATTCGAACCTCCGACCGCTCGGTTCGTAGCCGAGTACTCTATCCAGCTGAGCTATGGATGCGTTGTCAGTTTTCTATTTCTGGTCAGGCGCTGCTGATTACCTGAATTTTCAGAATTGGGACACCTAATAATTACGGTGATTAAGATGGTGCATCCAGGAGGATTCGAACCTCCGACCGCTCGGTTCGTAGCCGAGTACTCTATCCAGCTGAGCTATGGATGCATTCTTAAAATGGCGGTGAGGGAGGGATTCGAACCCTCGATGCAGCTCTTAACCACATACTCCCTTAGCAGGGGAGCGCCTTCAGCCTCTCGGCCACCTCACCATTCGCTTTAAAACTTGCGACTTTGAAGTTTTCACTTCGTGACCTTTAAGAACCTTTACTTCTGAATCTTACTCAGAAGCTTTTCTTCAAGCTCTTCGTCGCTGCGATGGCGCACATATTACTTTCCCTGCCTGATAAGTCAAACAATTTTTCGCAACTTTTTTTTCGTTTGGATACTTAGCATGCAGAATGCTTAGTTTAACGGCTAAGGGGCTGTTTTATCGACAGCACAATCCCTTAAATTTTGTTAAAATTTATGAAAATGATTATTCACCGCTATAACCTCATGAACGATGCTTTTTCAACAGATAGAAAATAAAAAGACGTGAGAGAATAAAATTAAGGTAGTAACGAAGCGTGAATCACTTCAATTTGGAAAGAGGGGAAGCAGAGTAGCGCCCAAGTCTTAAAAAAGAGTGGACGCCATTCTTGAATTAAAAAGTTGTAGGCTGAGACTTCTCTGCCTGAATCCGTTGATAAATTTCTTCACGGTGAACAGAAACTTCCTTGGGCGCATTCACACCAATGCGAACTTGGTTGCCTTTAACTCCCAGTACTGTGACTGTTACCTCATCGCCTATCATGAGCGTTTCACCAACTCGACGAGTCAGAATAAGCATTCTTTGCTCCTTGAAAATTTAAAAGAGTCGGGTCTCTAGGTTTCCCCGCTATTATCCATCAAACACCGTGAAAACGTAAAGCAATGATATCTACTTAAAGTATAAGCAGTTTTGAACACATTTCCTATATCTATAGGATAGCTAAAATATAAGTATGCGCCCAACATTTCAACAATTTCACAACAAAAAAAAATCCGGCACCATAAAAAACACTTTCATGGTGCCCTGGCTGTCACGGCAATACCAACTATAACCGCAATGTTACCCACTCTTCTACACTAGCCAATGCGGAAGGAAGAGCTGCTACATCCGTCCCGCCAGCCTGTGCCAGATCAGGACGTCCTCCTCCTTTACCTCCAACTTGCTGGGCAACAAAAGAGATTAAATCGCCTGCTTTTATTCTAGCAGTCAAATCCTTCGTTATACCAACAATTAGGGTGACTTTATCACCAGTCACAGTAGAAAGCACAATAATTGCTGATCCCAGTTGGTTTTTCAGATCATCAACCATCGTTCTGAGCATTTTGGGCTCAGTATCACCCAATTGTGTCACCAGTAGACGAACTCCTTGGATCTCTTTAGTTTGATTTACCAAAGAGGAGCTTTCCTGAGCTGCTTGCTGAGACTTCAACTGTTGCAACTCTTTTTCCAACTGCTTTGTTCTATCCAGTGTCGTTTTCACTTTCTCATTCAAGCTACTTATATCACCTTTCACAAGATGAGCAATATCTTGCAGTAAATCCGTCTGCTGATAAACAGAATTCAGTGCAGTTTGCCCCGTGATAGCTTCTATACGACGAATTCCTGCAGCTGTACCTGATTCACTGGAAATACGAAATAACCCAATATCACCAGTACGGTTAGCATGAGTTCCACCACATAACTCAGTAGAAAAGCCTCCCATGCTCAATACACGTACCTGTTCATCATACTTCTCACCAAACAGAGCCATGGCACCTTTGGTTTTTGCTTCTTCCAACTTCATTAATTCTGTAACAATTGATGAATTTTTGCGGATTTCTTCATTCACCAGATTTTCTACCTGACGGATCTGTTCTGGCTTCATTGCTTCAAAATGAGAGAAGTCAAAACGCAGATATTTATCATTTACTAAAGAACCCTTCTGAGAAACATGTTCTCCCAGAATCTGACGCAATGCCGCATGTAGCAAATGGGTTGCGGAGTGATTCAAACGAATCGAATCTCGGCGTACCCTATTAATCTCGGCATTAATTGTACAATTAATACTCAAATCGCCATTTATCAATTTACCAATGTGACCAATTGCCTGACCGTATTTTTGTGTATCAGCAACCTCAAATATCCCGTTACCATTGGACAGATTACCTGTATCACCAACTTGTCCGCCAGATTCAGCATAGAACGCTGTCTTATCAAGTATAACGATCGCTTCTTCACCTGCATGAATTTGATCAACCGCTTCACCATGATGGAAAATGGCCATCACTGTTGCTTGCTGTGAGTTATGCTCGTAACCAGAAAAATCACTGCGGCCGTCAATTTTGATCTGTTCGTTATAATCTGTGCCAAAACCACTGGATTCACGTGCCCGGCGACGCTGGTTTTCCATCGCAATATCAAAGCCGGCTTCATCGACTTTGATATTACGCTCACGGCAAACATCCGCCGTCAGATCAACTGGGAAACCATAGGTATCATAGAGACGAAAAGCAGTTTCGCCATCAAGGGTATCCCCAGACAGTTTTGCCAGTTCTTCATCCAGCAATTGCAGGCCGCGTTCCAGCGTACGGGCAAATTGCTCTTCTTCAGTTTTCAATACCTGTTCAACCAACGACTGCTGGCGTTTTAGCTCATCGCCTGCCGCACCCATGATTTTGATCAGTGGAGCAACCAGTTTATAGAAGAAGGTTTCTTTTGCACCCAGCATGTTGCCATGGCGAACTGCGCGGCGAATGATACGGCGCAACACATAACCACGGTTCTCATTCGACGGAACAACCCCATCACAAATCAAGAAGGCGCATGAGCGGATATGGTCTGCAATAACACGCAGAGATTTGTTGGTAAGATCGGTTGCGCCAGTCACTTCTGCTACAGAAGCAATTAGATCGCAGAATAAATCAATATCGTAGTTGGAATTGACGTGCTGTAACACTGCGGTGAGACGTTCCAAACCCATTCCGGTATCAACGGAAGGTTTTGGTAATGGCTCCATTGTGCCATCCGCGTGGCGGTTAAACTGCATGAAAACGATGTTCCAGATTTCAATATATCTGTCACCGTCTTCTTCTGGGCTGCCTGGAGGCCCACCCCAAATGTGCTCGCCGTGGTCATAGAAAATTTCTGTGCAAGGACCGCAAGGACCGGTATCTCCCATTTGCCAGAAGTTATCTGATGCATAAGGGGCACCTTTGTTATCACCGATTCGAATAATTTTTTCTGCTGGAACGCCAACTTCTTTGTGCCAGATATCATAGGCTTCATCGTCTGTCTCATAGACAGTAACCCACAGTTTTTCTTTTGGCAGATTGAACCACTCTTCGCCTGTCAGCAGTTCCCATGCGTATTTAATCGCATCTTGTTTAAAATAATCGCCAAAACTGAAATTACCCAACATTTCGAAGAAAGTGTGGTGACGGGCTGTATAACCAACATTTTCTAAATCGTTATGCTTACCGCCAGCACGGACACAGCGCTGAGCCGTTGTTGCTCGAGAATAAGGCCTTTTATCCAACCCAAGAAAAACATCTTTAAACTGGTTCATCCCTGCATTAGTGAACAACAAGGTTGGATCATTATTTGGCACCAGTGAACTGCTTGGTACTATTTGGTGCCCTTTAGTGTGAAAAAAGTCAAGAAACGCTTGACGGATCTCAGCGGTGCTTTTACTCATAATTGTCCCGAAATCAAGCTGAAAAAACAGATTTATGTATGGTTGAGGTGGTATAGCGCATCACCATTTCAACTCACGAATAAATTAAAATAGGGTTAAGATAGAATGTCTTCCATAAGAAGTAAAATCCCATATAAATTCATCCGCTTTTCAGCATTGTAATTCGTCTGGACATTTTCTGAAAGTCTGTTTGTCAAGCCAGTTTCAGTATCCCTGTATCAATGATGGTGATTACCCCTATAAAAACAAAAACCACATCCCGACAGGATGTGGTTCTTCAGAAAGCAATTTGTCACAACAGCGTAAAAGAGTAATTAGAACTCTTCGTTTTTCACTTCTTCACCGTTGTCTTCATAATCGGCTTCATAATCAGAGACTGCACTACTGAATCCACCTGTATTATTCAACAGTAATTCACGCAGTTTTTTATCCAGCTCAGCAGAGATTTCTGGGTGCTCTTTCAGGTAAATCGTAGCATTAGCTTTACCCTGCCCGATTTTATCCCCGTTATAGCTGTACCAAGCACCTGCTTTTTCGACCATTTTGTGTTTAACGCCCAAGTCGACCAATTCGCCAAAGGTGTTAATACCTTCACCATACAAGATCTGGAATTCGGCTTGTTTGAACGGTGCCGCAATTTTGTTCTTGACTACTTTCACACGAGTTTCGCTGCCAACAACTTCATCGCCATTCTTTACGGAACCAGTACGGCGGATATCCAAACGGACAGATGCATAAAATTTCAGTGCATTACCACCTGTTGTGGTTTCTGGGTTACCAAACATTACACCAATTTTCATACGGATCTGGTTGATAAAGATTAGCAGAGTATTCGAGTTTTTCAGGTTACCTGCCAACTTACGCATGGCCTGACTCATCATACGAGCGGCCAAGCCCATATGGGAATCGCCGATCTCACCTTCGATTTCCGCTTTCGGGGTCAATGCAGCAACGGAGTCAACAACGATGACGTCAACCGCCCCAGAGCGTGACAAGGCATCACAGATTTCCAGTGCCTGTTCACCTGTATCAGGCTGAGAGCACAGCAGGTTATCAATATCTACGCCCAACTTTTTGGCATAAACCGGATCAAGGGCATGTTCGGCATCAATAAAAGCACAGGTTTTGCCTTCACGCTGGGCAGAAGCAATAACTTGCAATGTCAGTGTTGTCTTACCGGAAGATTCAGGCCCGTATATTTCAACAATACGGCCCATTGGCAAACCACCTGCACCTAATGCTATATCCAGTGACAGTGAGCCGGTAGAGATAGTTTCAACGTCCATTGAGCGGTTTTCACCCAGACGCATGATAGAACCTTTACCAAATTGTTTTTCAATTTGACCCAGCGCCGCTGCGAGTGCTTTTTGTTTGTTTTCATCGTTAGCCATGTTTACTCCTTCGTAAGCAATGAAGGGGCTGCCCCACTGCTGATAAACCGTTTCTGATACCAAAGTGCTGGAATTAATTATACTGTATAATCATACAGCATCAAGCTAATTTTTTATGATTTCTTCCAGCAGTGTTTTTAAGGAAAAAATGACAGCCTGGAGCCGTACTGCATTACGATCACCTCTAAAATGCTGGCAATATGTCACGGTATGTACATCCTCACCATTATAGTAGGCAAACCCAAAGCAGACCGTTCCCGTCGGTTTTTCTTCACTGCCACCATCCGGACCTGCGATGCCACTGACAGAAACAGCAAAATCCGCTCTGGCCGTTCTTAATGCCCCTACTGCCATTTCTTTAACGACCTGTTCACTCACCGCACCAAACTGCACCAGTGATACCTGTGATACACCCAGCATTTCACTTTTGGAATCATTGCCGTAGGTCACGAAACCGCGGTTGAAATAGGCCGAACTTCCCGCAATATCTGTGATCACTTTAGCAATCCAGCCCCCTGTGCAGGATTCTGCACAAGTTAAAGATAATTTTTTCCGTTGTAGTCTCTTTCCGAGTTCAATACTAAGCTGATCCAGGATTTTTTCATCCATAACAAGCCTTCAATTCTATAAGAAATTAATTTTTCCGAAGCAGATCCCAAATCCATACTCCCCCAATTGTCAGCGAGAACAAGATACCAAAACCAATACCGACGGCAACGACCGAGGCACCCAGCATGATGGAAATTAGGTACAGACCCAACATCACCAGCATCGCGCTGTTTTCACCAAAATTCTGCACAGCGACAGCGTTACCTGCGCCCATCTCGCGTTTTCCATGCTCCTGCAATAAGGCATTCAATGGAACGACAAAGAGGCCACCAAATACACCAAGGACAGTTAAGAGCAAGTAGGAAGACCATATTGATTGCTGAATAGCAAAAACAATTACCATAATACCAATCAGAATACCTGCGGGCATACAACGACGAACTGTTTTCAAGGTGATAAACCGTGCAGCCAGCCCGGCTCCCACAATGATGCCAACGGCAACCATTGCGTTCATCAGCGTAGGTGTCGTATTACCTTCAATCCCCAACACAACGGGAACCCACGCTACTAACAGGAAGCGTAGCGTTACCCCGGCTCCCCAGAACAGACTGGTTCCTACTAGCGAAAATCGCGTTTCCTGATTACGCCAAAGCGCAGAACAGACAGCCATAAAATCCACCAGCATTTTTTTGGGATTCCATCCATTACCCTGGCGCGCAGCAGCAAGCCGGGGAATATAGAAATTAGCCACCACAGCCGCACTATACATCAAAGCACAAAGACCTAATGCCAGTACCAGACTGATATCAGACAGGAAACCACCAGCTACAGAACCAATCAAAATGGCTGCGATTGTCGAAGCTTCCATCACACCATTGGCTTTGACCAGACGACCACCATCAGTTAATTCACCCAATATTCCGTATTTAGCAGGAGAATAGGCAGCGGCGCCAATCCCCACAAGGGTATACCCGAGGAAAGGGTTCATATCGATGCAGATACTGATGGCACCAAGTAATTTGATGCCATTGGCGAAAAGCATAACCCGGCCTTTCGAAAACCGATCAGCAATTTGCCCCACGAAGGGGGCAAGCACAATATAAGTCAGCACGAAAACAATTTGCAGGGCTGGCAGACTCCATCCAGGGTAAGCTTCAGCCTTCAATTGAGCTAAAATAGCAAAGAACAGCGCATTGTCAGCAAAAGCAGTGAGAAATTGAGACAGTAATACTGCCTTCATTCCCTTATTTAACAGTGGTCGTGTCTCTACAGTGCCATTCATTTCCTTACTCCTGTTCTGCCATTTTTCTTAATGTGACAAAATCCGGTTTTCCACTGCCAAGCAACGGTAATTGCTTCACATAACGAATATCCCGTGGAACCGCCAGCTCAGGCATTCCCATTTCTCTGGCAACCCCCGACATCGCATTTCTATTCAAATTAGCATCGGTTGTGAAGAGTACCAGCGCTTCACCTTTGCTATGATCACTCTTAGCTGTTGCTGCATGCAATGCGTCAGGAGAGACTCGCGATGCAATTTGCTCTACGGCTTCGAGAGAAACCATTTCTCCCGCCAATTTTGCAAAACGCTTCACTCGCCCTTTGATCGTACAAAAACCTCTGTCATCAATAGAAACAATATCGCCTGTATCATACCAACCGATCTGAGTATTACCTTCGGCATCTTCTGCGGTTGGTAGTTCCAGATGTTCAGGCGCTTCAACACGCAGATATCCTTTCATGATATTCGGCCCACGCAATTGTAAACGACCGCCGCCCTCAATGCCTTGTACAGGAAGAAGGCGAGCTTCCATTCCCGGTAAGATCCGTCCGACAGTTCCCATTTTAGCTGCCATTGGTACATTAATTGCCACAACAGGAGCACACTCTGTCACACCGTAGCCTTCCAGAATGCGAATGCCGAACTTATCCAGCCAAACATGTTTAGTGTTTTCTGACAGTTTTTCTGCTCCAGCAACCACATAACGCAGGCGGGCAAAATCATAAGGATGGGCAAAACGGGCGTAATTACCCAAGAACGTTGAAGTCCCAAACAAAACGGTACAATTACGATCATAGACCAATTCAGGCACGACACGATAGTGCAATGGGCTTGGGTAGAGGAATACACGGCTACCTGTCATCAGCGGGGTAAATAAACCAACTGTCAGACCAAAAGCATGGAACAGCGGTAAAGAGGACATAAAACGATCCTGAGGGGTAAAATCAGCAATCGTTTTAATTTGCTCAACGTTCGCCAATAAGCTGGCATGACTGTGCACAACACCTTTCGGCGCACCTTCAGAGCCAGAGGTAAACAAGATCAGAGCGTCATCATCAGGCTTCTGGGAAGGCGTAATGGCCTTAGCAGGAAAAATCAGATGCCATAGTATCCAAAGCTTATCTTCCCGCGTAATCGTATCTTTCAGATCTTCAAGATATACCCAATTGGCTTCCGTCACCTGCTCTGGCAGGTGGGTTAATTGCCCTTTTTGCAAAAATTGACGAGATGTCACGATGGTTTTGATTGTCGCCGCTTTCATGGCATTTTTCATACCACTCGTTCCCGCAGTGTAGTTCAGCAGAGCAGGCACTCGTCCTTTCAGCGAAGCACCATATATGGCAGCGGCCATCACTGTAGCATTAGGTAATAAAAGTCCAACCCGCTCATTTTTTTGAGTAAACCGTTCTAGAATCCGGCTGACACCCAGTATTTTTTTCAGCAATGCGTGATAGCTATCTTCCTTAAAAGTTACGTCCTCAATACAGGGTTTAAAACGGCCAAAACGTTTTTGTGCAGAAAGGTAAGCGCTAAATAACGTCTCTTTTGGACGGGTCTGCATCCTCACATCCATCATGATGGCATGAAGGTGTTCCCCCGCCAAACGACGACGCGTTGAAGAATCGGGGGCATTCGGCATCGGGAAATCGACGGCAGGCAAAATCTTGATGGTGATTTTCGGGAACCAATGCAGTTTCATAATCCTTTTCAAACGCCCAAAAATACTTTGCTCTGCGCCATCGATACGGACAGGAACCACTTTTGCACCTGATTTAGCAGCGACAAAAGCAGTGCCGTCATAGATCTTCATGAGAGAGCCAGTTATCGTGATCCGTCCTTCCGGAAAAATAACAATAGGGCGCCCATTATCGATCTCTTTAACCAACGTCCTGACTGCCATGGGGTTAGTTGGATCTAAAGGGACAACATCCGCATAGGATTTGATAAATCTGAGAAAGCCAGGGGTAGCAAGATTAGAATAAACAGCAAATACTGGCCTTACAGGTAGGAAAAGCCCAATCAGAAGACCATCCAGAAAAGAAATATGATTGGGTGTAATAATACATTTGGGATGTTTGAGCTGCTTCTCATCACCTTCTACCGTGACTCTAAAGAGTACACGAACAACTAATCGTATAAATTTTACGAGCATATCCATATCTCAATATAATTAAATAAAATTAAAGTGAGTAAGTAAAATGATACTATAATTGGTATAAGCAGTCTGAGATATAAAATTTTACGACTATATAAAAAATAAGCACAAAGATATTTTAATATATCAAATTATCCTATTTCTTGGTTTAAAATATAGCTATTAATTAAAGATGAAATATTTTCTGTCGAAGAATTAGCATCCACAATGAAATTTGCACATTCACGGTATAATCGCTCTCTTTCAGTCAAGATACTTTCGATTTCTTCTGTGATCGATTTACCTGTCAGACTAGGGCGCTGTGTATTTTCTGGGTTGAGCGATAGTCGTTTGATTAAAACTTCCGCTGGAGCCTGTAAATAAATCACAATACCATTTTGTTGCATATACTGGCGGTTTTCAGACGACAGAATCATTCCGCCTCCCGTTGAAATAACGCACTGATTCTGACTGACATTTTTTAGTATTTGGCTTTCTAATTCCCTGAAATGTGTCCAACCATATTGTTCAACAAGGTCAGCAATGGTCATTCCACAAGAGGCTTGAATACTTTCATCAGTATCAATAAACGCATACGATAGTGCTTCAGCCAACAACTTACCTATTGTCGTCTTCCCAGCACCTCGTGCGCCTACGATAAATAGAGTCTGTTTCATTTCGTTGTTTTCCTGAAGGTATATAGTTAAGCTTAAACACAAAGTGCAGTAACTAAATATTTACACCAATATAAAAAATACTTTTCATCAAACAAAGAGCCACACTTACGATAAAGTGTGACTTAACATCGCTTAATGAACGCTATCTAACAAGGAATTTCGACATTAACGACGGGATAGATAATCGCCATAGCCAATCCATTTATAAGTCGTCAGCGCATCCAGCCCCATCGGGCCTCTGGAGTGTAATTTCTGGGTACTGACAGCAACTTCTGCCCCTAGGCCAAACTGGCCGCCATCAGTAAAGCGAGTACTTGCATTCACGTACACGGCCGATGAATCCACATGACTGACAAAATAATTAGCCTGTTGCAGACTCTCTGTCAGGATAGCATCCGAATGAGCAGTGCCATAAGTGCGGATATGGCTAATAGCCTGATCGATACCACTGACAATCTCAACATTCATATCCAGTGATAGCCATTCATCACAGTAATCTTCTTCTATTACTTCAACGACTTTTGCCGGACCATCTTTCAGCAGTACCATCGCAGATACTCCTGCATGCAGTGTCACCCCCTGCTCTTTCATCTTGGCACTCAATGCTGGTAGAAAATCAAACGCAATTTTTTCATGTACCAGTAAAGTTTCCAGAGAATTACAAGCACTTGGGCGCTGAACTTTTGCATTGATGATCACATCCAGTGCTTTTTCAACATCAACACTTTCATCTACGAATGTGTGACAGACGCCAATCCCCCCGGTGATAACCGGAATAGTAGATTGTTCACGACAAAGTTTATGCAAACCAGCCCCACCACGCGGGATCAACATATCAACATAGCTATCCATTTTTAGCAATTCAGCAACTAACTTACGATCGGGTTTACTAATGGCCTGAACCGCAGAGGCAGGTAAACCACTTTGCTCCAGCGCCTGCTGAATAACTTTAACCATGGCCTGATTGGTATGATGAGTTTCCTTGCCACCGCGCAAGATAACTGCATTTCCGGTTTTCAGACACAGTGAGGCGACATCAATCGTGACATTTGGACGAGCTTCATAAATCACGCCAATAACGCCCAGAGGAACACGGCGACGACTAAGTTGCAGACCATTATCCAATGATTGCCCATCTATCATCTGCCCAACCGGATCAGCCAAACGACAAACCTGGCGCACATCATTGGCGATGGCACTCAATCGTTCAGGTGTCAGCAATAATCGATCAAGCAGTGCTTCACTCATATTTTGCTCACGAGCCTGTTCCATATCTTGCTGATTAGCGGCAAGAATCACTTCTGTCTCTTTCTCAAGCAAGTCAGCAATGTGACTCAGAGCCTGATTTTTCTGGCTGGTACTCAATTGAGCCAGTTGCCATGATGCTGCTTTAGCTGCTTTTCCCATCTGCTCTAGCATGGTGGAATCCTTAAATCACTATCAATTACGATCAGTTAACTAACTTACGATCATATCATCACGGTGCACAGCAACCGCGCCATACTCATAACCCAGTATCTGGCTGATTTGCTGTGAATGATGGCCTGCAATCAGGCGTAAGGCATCGCTATTGTAACGACATACACCGCGGGCTAACTCCTTGCCGGACAAGCTGCGGACACGGATCACTTCACCACGGGAAAAATTACCTTTGACGTTTTTAATCCCTTTTGGCAGTAAGGAACTGCCTTTTTCAAGGATGGCGGCTTCTGCTCCGTGATCAACGATGATTTCCCCTGCAGGAGGTGCACCAAAGATCCAGCGTTTACGATTTTCCATCGGGCAGGCCTGACCATGAAAACGAGTGCCAACTGATTTGCCTTCGATGACATCTGCAACAACGTCCTGTTTATTACCCGCTGCAATGATGACATCGATCCCCGCACGCCCCGCAATTCCCGCAGCCTGAAGTTTTGTGGCCATTCCGCCTGTACCCAGACCTGAAACGCTATCCCCTGCCATCATTTTTAACTCATCACTGATATCATGCACTTCAGGAATAAGCTGCGCTTCAGGGTTATTACGCGGATCGGCAGTATAAAGCCCTTCGATATCAGTCAGGAGCAACAATTTATCTGCACTGCCTAGAATCGCAGCCAGCGCAGAAAGGTTATCGTTGTCGCCGACCTTGATCTCTGCTGTTGCAACGGCATCGTTTTCATTAATGATGGGGATAATGTGGTTATCAAGTAGTGCCTGAAGCGTATCCCTTGCATTCAGAAAGCGTTCACGATCTTCCAGATCCGCACGGGTCAGCAACATTTGACCAACATGAATACCATAAATGGAAAAAAGCTGTTCCCACAATTGAATCAACCGACTTTGCCCAACAGCCGCCAACAGTTGCTTTGAAGCAATCGTAGCAGGCAAGTCTGGATATCCCAGATGTTCCCGCCCTGCTGCAATTGCACCAGAGGTCACAATAATAATACGGTGGCCTTTCTCATGCTGTTGAGCGCATTGCCGAACCAGTTCCACAATGTGAGCACGATTCAAACGACGAGAGCCACCAGTCAGTACACTCGTTCCCAGTTTCACAACCAATGTTTGGCTGCCATTCATCATATTTCTGCCATTACAGTAAGTTTGAAAAAAACAAGTTTGAAAAAACAATGCTCAGTTTTAACAGGAGAGAAGCGTTATGCCAACCGACATAACGCAAAATTAAAAAAAAGTTGGCTTAGAACAAACTCATGCCATAATTTGAGTTTGAAGAGCGATGGTATTTTTGGACGGGATCAACGTAAGTTTGAAGGTATCAAAAGAATCCGTCAGACGTTTGTGAAATGCCTGCAAAGTTGATTCAAGATGCTCAAGATCAGCAGTTTTTTTGATACTCATCGGCTGCCATTCACCATTTTTATCAAATAGACCTATCTGATAGTTATAAACAAACCCTTTTTCATCTTCTTCCAATTCCAGCCACCATCCCCAAAACTCCCTTTTTTCCGGAACCACCTTTGCGCTGACACAAACAGCCAGACAGTCAAAGAAAAAATAGCCATCTTGGCATTTTAATTCACGTATATACGGTCCTAATGCAGAAAAGCTCTTCAACAACTTATTTCTAGAATAATTTACGGGTAAAGTCATACAAAGGTCTCCTCCTTCATATACAGAAACACAGTTGTATCAAACGGTTAAAAAATATCAATTCTTAAATTTAAGTTTAGGAAACTTTATCTTTCAACCATACACTTGTTTCATGTAACGCCTTATTAAAACCACTATAGACTGGCGTAGAAGGAATTGCCAATAACGAACCATCCATTGATGACATAGCAATAAGTTTTGAGTCTTCCCTTGGGCTGAAAACATCATCTTTCCAATAAACGGAAAGCATTGGCACAGAACAGCGACGCCCCAGCAACCCTTGGTTTTTCAGTGAATAACAGCTCAATTCTAAACGTAAGGCGGCTTCATCGACGTGATAGATACCCAAACGATTAGCAAGCACATCAATGTACATTGACGGTATATTCTGCTGCCGTTTCTCGTCATTCAGCAAGGTATGAACTATCGGGCCAATGACGGCCACCCCTTTAATAAGCTGAGGCTCCAGATAAGCAAGACGTACTGCGATATTTGCGCCGAAACGAAAGCCCATAACGCCTACACGGGTATGATCAATCCACGGAATTTGATTCAACTGCTGAAGAACCTGCTGATGGAGTACGCACGTATCCTGCGTCAATTTGAATTTGGCAGAGTAACCAACAGCAGGCATATCTACTGTCAACATGGCAAAGCCGAGTGGAGCAAGATGATCACGAAACAGTCGCCAGAAGTCACTCTGCACATTGTCAAGGCTGGTACAGACCAATATTGTTGGACATGGTTCTTGAACGTTAGGAGGAAGATGCAATAAGCCTGTGACACTTTTGCCCTCTTCTAACTGAAATTCCAGCTTTTTCAATTCATAGTCAGAATAGTGAGCCGCATTTTCATAGGCTTTACTGGCCAACGCAGCGGCCTGTTCCGCCAGTTCATCACCGTGCAAATGAGGATAAGCCGCAATACTATATAACATCGCAGCCTTTAGCCAAGATGTTCCGGCTTCAGATGTCTGCTCCGCACGCAGCGCCTCCTGTTGCCAGTGCATAGCCTGCTGCGTCCATTCAAATGCCCAGTTTCCCTTGCGATAGCCGATCACAGTATCCAATAAATGGTCATCACTGCGTTCGGCATCTATCACTGCAATCCTGCTGAGAACATCCTGAATTTCCAGTGGATTGATTCCCCTCCAGATCCAAGCAAGCCAATCAATCATCCGATACCAGTGCTCGCGGCGCTCTCCACTAAGTATCCTATCACTGACCGCTGTGGACTGTGGACGGACATATTTTACCAGTGTAGACGTTTCCTGCTGTTTAAGCCGAGGCTTAAACAACGATTCTGAAAGGTTTTGTTTAGTCATAACAAAAGAAAAAGATTACGGTTTATTACAAATAGGTGGAACGAATACCACACCCATATCCCATGGCTGTTCGATCCATGTATCTTGAGGAATATCAACTACATAATCATCCACTAAAGGACGGCCGGCAGGTTTGGCGAAAATAGTCACGAAATGCGCTTTGGGATACATGTTACGGATTGCCTGCGCTGTACCTCCGGTATCAACCAAATCATCGACAACGATAAAACCTTCTCCATCGCCTTCCGCTTTTTTCAATACAGTCAATTCACGCTGATTATCATGATCATAGCTGGAAATACAAACGGTATCGACATGACGGATTCCCAGTTCACGTGCCAGCAATGCAGCCGGTACAAGCCCACCACGACTAACGGCAATAATGCCTTTCCATTGTTCTACAGGAAGTAAACGTTGTGCTAATTTACGGGCATGCATTTGCAACATATCCCACGTTACAACATATTTTTCGCTCATATGATTTGATCCTGGAAACTAAGAATATCTCAGAAAAGAGTTTTTTGCGGAAAAAAAGGTTGCGCGGGATTATAGTGATTTGGATCGGCAAAAACCAGTAAAAAACAAGGGAAATCCTGATCCTGACTGCACATCTCAAACAAGAAAATGATATCCTCGGGCATGGCATGGGCATTGGGACAGCTCAAGATGACAAAAGCTCCCAATGCGTCAGACATTACTATTTCCATCTCATCAAGATGCAGTTACAGGAGATTCGCCGTGTCCGAATTATCAACATTATCCCCTCAACCATTATGGGATATTTTTGCCCAGATTTGTTCCATCCCACATCCGTCCTATCACGAGGAAGCACTCGCGTCCCATATCATTGAATGGGCCAAGAGCAAGGATTTCCATGTAGAACGGGATGAAGTCGGCAATATTCTGATCAGAAAACCAGCCACAAAAGGCATGGAAAACCGCCAATCAGTCGTGCTTCAGGCTCACCTTGATATGGTGCCTCAGAAAAACAATGATACACAGCACGACTTCACAAAAGATCCTATTCGTACTTATATTGATGGTGACTGGGTAACTGCTGAAGGTACAACACTGGGTGCTGATAACGGCATCGGCATGGCTTCTGCTCTGGCAGTACTGGCAGATGAATCCGTCAAGCACGGCCCACTGGAAGTTTTACTGACCATGACTGAAGAAGCCGGCATGGATGGCGCATTCGGACTGCAATCAGGCTGGTTACAGGCTGATGTTCTAATCAATACCGATTCAGAAGAAGAAGGCGAGATTTACATGGGCTGCGCGGGTGGCATTAATTTTGTCTCAACCCTGCCACTTTCCCGCGAAACATTGCCTGCAGGTTACCAAACTTTGCAACTGACTATTAAGGGATTAAAAGGTGGCCATTCTGGTGGTGATATTCATCTGGGATTGGGCAACGCCAACAAATTGCTGGCACGTTTCCTCGCCGCGCACTCAGACGAATTAAATCTAAAATTGATTGATTTCCAAGGGGGAACCCTGCGCAATGCTATTCCTCGCGAAGGTTCTACCGTCATTGCCGTTCCGGCAACTCAGCTCGAAAAACTGCACCAATTGAAAGATGACTATCTGGATACGTTGAAAAACGAATATGCGGTCGTTGAAGCAAATTTGATCGTCCTATTGGATGAAATCGAAACTTCCTCACAGGCACTCACTACAGATTGCCAGACTCGCTTTCTCTCCATGCTAAATACCATGCCTAATGGTGTTATCCGTATGAGCGATGTTGCTGAAGGCGTGGTTGAAACTTCCCTGAACGTGGGCGTTGTCACTATGGAAGAAGGAAAAGTCGAGATTATCTGCCTGATCCGTTCATTGATCGACAGTGGCAAGGCTTACGTTGTTGATATGCTAAATTCCCTGGCAAAACTGGCAGATGCAGAAACAGCAGCAAGTGGCAACTATCCGGGCTGGCAGCCAGATGCCAACTCGCCAGTCATGCATTTAGTTCGTGAAACCTATCAGCAATTATTCGACAAGACCCCCAATATCATGGTGATCCACGCAGGTCTGGAATGTGGTCTGTTCAAAAAACCGTATCCGGATATGGACATGGTTTCCATTGGCCCAACCATTCGTGGCGCCCATTCGCCTGATGAAAAAGTTCACATCAAGAGCGTTGGTCAATACTGGCAGTTGTTAACCGCTATCCTAAAAGCGATCCCGGTTAAAGAGTAATACGTGCCTCCCCTGCTCATCAGCCGTAGGGGAGCTTCCCTTTCAGCATTACCAGCCCAATATTACCATTCCAGTAATAATTGCCGTTCCAATTGTGGATTCTGTAACGTCACATGCAGCCCAACCAACCGCACGCCCCTTCCTTCTCTGCGCATTTCCCAAGCCTGTTTTGCCACCTGAATGAGATCCGATTTATCCAGTAATGGATGAAGATGTTCCTGTGTCGTCAATTGAAAATCATCAAATTTTAACTTGATGCCCTGACGGGCAATGCGGAGATCGGGTTTTACCTTACCTAAACGTTTTTCCAATTCTGAGTAAAGTTTTTCAATGAGTTCAACACAATCACGCCATTCATGAATATCCTGTGCCAACGTTTTTTCTACACCAACAGACTTACGTAAGCGATCGGGGCTAATTTGCCGCTCATCAATACCATGACTACGCTCCCAAAGTGCCAGCCCAAATTTCCCCAGTTTTTTAATCAACGCAACCTTGTCATAGTTTTGTACATCAGCACAGGTTTCCAACCCCATATCAGATATACGCTTGGATGTGACTTTTCCCACTCCTGGAATTTTGCGTAATGGCAATGACTTGACGAATACCTCAACCTGTTCAGGGGAAATAACATATTGCCCGTTAGGTTTATTGATATCAGACGCAATTTTTGCCAGAAATCTGACCGGGGCAACACCTGCTGAAGCGGTCAGTTGCAATTCATCAAAAATCACCTGACGGATTTGCTGAGCAATTAACGTCGCCGAGCCGTGGCAATGTTGACAGTCCGTCACATCCAAATAGGCTTCATCCAGTGAAAGCGGTTCAATCAGTTCAGTGTAACGGGAAAAAATCTGGCGGATATGCTGAGAAACTTCTTTGTAGGATGCCATTCGCCCCGGAATGACTTTCAATTGAGGACAAAGTTTCAATGCCATCGCGGTGGACATAGCGCTACGTACGCCAAAACGACGGGCAGGATAATTTGCTGTGCTGATCACTCCACGCCTGTCTGCGCTGCCACCAACCGCCATGGGAATATCGCGGAGTGATGGATTATCCCGCATTTCAATGGCAGCAAAAAAGCAGTCCATATCAATATGAATAATTTTGCGCATTTCACCTCTCCATGCCTCTTTTCACGCCAAAATAACTGTATAAATATACAGTCTTATGTCATTGAGCGCTACTTGTTTTTTAAGAACTAATTCCTGCTACAAGTTAGCGCTCTGTATGAAGTTTTGTTTATATTTAGCCTTGATGGGACGAAATTTTTAATCGTTGTGACAATTTTTATGATGTGAACGCGCGTCAATCAGTATTGGGACAAGTGCAATAATTGCCAGTAATGCTCCCACTCCAGCCACAGAAGATAAGCCGTAGCCTGCCCCGATTGCAAAGCCAGCCAGCAAGGGGGCTAATGTGATCCCGAGCTGGAAAGCGGATACATTAGTTGCACCTGCCAGTGTCGGCGCATTTGCGGCAATGGTATAGACCCGGTTCATGACGGCAGGGTTAACAACGAAACCAGACACTCCGAGCAGAAATACCAGACAAGTTGTGGCCATCACGTTTTCAGCTAAAAAAGTCAACGCAATAGAAGTCGCAACGATACCAAGAGTGCCAATCATCAGCGTCTTGAATGGATATTTATCTGCTGTCCGCCCACCTATAGTCAATCCGATAAAAGCGCCGATACCAAACAATGCAAGCACCGCAGGAACCCAAACCACCGCCAGCTTGCTGATATCAATCAATAATGCCCCCAAATAGCCGAATGTCGCCATATAAGCGGCGGTTGTCAGCATAGTAGTGCTATAAGCCACCCATAATTTCGGTTGTGCCATGGTTTTCAATTCAGTATCTAATACCGGAGCCTCTCCCTGACTCGGTTGTATCTCCGGCAACATAAACCACAATGCTATCGCCGTGACTGATGTTGCTGCGGCAACCGCCCAGAAACCGGCACGCCACCCCGCTATATCACTAATCACCGTTCCTAATGGCCCGCCCACTACCATCGCCAGACTCAATCCGCTGACAACCACGGCCAATGCCCTTGCCGTGCGATCTTGGGTCACTAAATTAACTGCCGTCGTCGCAGCGACTGCCCAAAACCCAGCGTAAGCGATACCACTGACAACGCGGGCAATCAATAATGGCCAATAATCGGGTGACAGCATCCCAATGGCGGTAGCGGCAATAAACAGAGCCTGACTCAACAATAATGTTGCTCGTCTGGGCCAACGCAATGTTGCTACAGCCAATGAGGGCGCTCCGAATAGAACACCAACGGCAAATGCAGAAATTAACATGCCCGCAGAGGGTAAAGAGACTTGTAGATCTTCAGCAATTTTTGGCAGCACCCCCGCGATTAAAAACTCTGAACTTCCCATCGCAAACAGGCTTAAGCCCAAGAGATACACAGCAATAGGGATTTTGGATTGCATGGCATTCGAAATAGACATGGATGAGCTCCCAGAGCCTTCATTAAGGCGAGATGACTATAAATTACCGATTAAAGTACAACACCATTAATCAATAAATCAATTGAATAATTAAAGATTGCATATAGAATGGAGACTTATGTTGATATTCTTGAATATGATTGATATTGGTAGGCTCGAATTCGTTAACTTAATTAGCAATTACAGACAAGGTAAAAAAATAAAAAAACTGCCAACAACTCAATATATTGCAGGCAGCTTCCGTTATAAATCTATATTATCCCCCGTTCGGGAAAATCAACGTCTGACCCGGTGCTTCGCGATTCAGATGAATAAAGTTCAGATGCTTTTCGTAGTGATCGAGAATATCGCTGATAATTTGTTCTTTGGTGTAATCCATCAAGTCATTGCCCTGAGTCCCTTCCATCAAGAAAGTTTCCAGTCGGTAATAGTAAGATTTACCCGATCTGGCACGATAGGTAAATCCAGGCACGGAATAACGCTGCGGCCAGACTTGGTACACAAAGTTTTGTTCATCCCCCAGATCGACAATTAATTCAAGCGGGCTCAGTCGTTCGTCCCCTTCTGATGGCAGCGCATTAAACTGTACTTTCGCACCACGTAATTCCAGCTCTTTTGCCACTTCCTGCATGGCAGGACGACAAACCACATCCAGCATTCGTTGGGTGCTTTTCGTACCCGGAAAATTCATCATGCGGCTCAGACGCTGCTTCCAGTTCAACGAACCATTATCATGTACCAATGTTGGCGAGGTATTCTGCAATGAACTGGCTTTGCGGAAATCTTCCACACGCAAAGATTTGTACAATCCGGCCATCACAAAGAAAATCACAAAGCTGAAAGGCAACCCCATGATTACCGTCATATTTTGCAAAGCAGAAATGCCATCCGTCATTAATATGCCCAGTGTTAATACACCAATCGCCACTGACCAAAAGACACGTAGCCAGTTAGGAGCATCATTATTGATATCACTGAGATTTGAGGTGAAATTCCCCAGAACCAACGAGCCTGAATCTGCCGATGTGACATAAAACAACAATCCCGTGATCGTAGCAACAGAGGCGCTGAACTTGAAGGCCGGATAAAGTGCCAGCAAGCCATAAAAACCTTGCTCTGGGTGCTCCAATACCGTTTCGGCCAATTGACGATTACCATGCAGGATTTCATACAATACACTGTTACCAAAAATTGATAACCATAACAACGTAAAGACAAACGGAATGATCAGCGTTCCCATCACAAACTGGCGAATGGTTCTGCCACGGGAAATACGCGCAAGGAATAATCCAACAAATGGCGACCATGCAACCCACCATGCCCAGAAAAACAGCGTCCAGTTATTCATCCATTCGGTCGGGCGCTCAAATGCAAAACTATTGAGCGTCATTCCCATGAAACGGCTGATGTAATCCCCCACATTCTGCACTAATCCATTAAGTAGAAATTCAGTATTCCCTACACACAGAATAAACAGGATCAAGCCCAGTGCCAGCAGCACATTCAGCTCGGACAGGAACCTAATACCTTTGTTCACGCCAGAGGTGACAGAAACAATGGCCATCACAACCGACAACAGTATCAACCCGCCCTGAACCCCCAAACCTTGAGGCAATCCAAATAGCACTTTCAGACCATAATTCAATTGCACCACCCCAATGCCCAGCGTGGTTGCAATACCGAAAATCGTACCTATCACTGCCGCAATATCCACGGCATGACCAATGGGACCTTTTATTCGATTGCCAAAAATAGGATAAAGTGCAGAACGAATGGTCAATGGCAGGTTATAACGATAGCTGAAATATCCCAGCGCGATCCCCATCAAGGCGTACATTGACCAGCCCGTCAGGCCATAGTGGAACAGTGTCCACACCATCGCCTGACGGGCTGCTTCAATAGTTTCTCCTTCACCCGTTGGCGGCCGCATGTATTGTGTGACTGGCTCAGCCACCGAGAAAAACATCAAATCAATACCTATCCCTGCGGCAAACAGCATCGCAGCCCAACTGAGCAAACTGAATTCCGGCTTAGATTGCTCCGGCCCCAATTTGATAGAACCAAAACGAGAGGCGGCAACAAAAATAACAAATACAATGTAAAGCGTTGCGGCCAGCAAATAATACCAACCGAATGTTTTGGACACCCAATTCAGCGTATTTTTTATCCAGACACTTGTCGCATCAGTGAAAAAAATCGTGAATAAAGTAAAAATGATAATCAGCCCTGCTGAGGTGAAAAAAACGACAGAGTTCAGAGTATCCTTCTGAGTGTTTTTTGGACTGTCTGGTGTGTTCATAGGCAGTTCCTGAAATTAATGAAAATAAAAAGACAAAAAAGAATAAGACAATTAACCATTTGAATAAAAAACAAAAATTATGTTACCTCGAATAAATTTAACCTGCCATTGTGAAAATATTGTAATAAAACATATTTAATTTTGATTGAACATTCAATTAAAAAAAAGTTTAATAACTGCCGAATGATTGATTTTCTGAGCATAAAAACATGCCAAAAATTGGAATGCAGTCGATAAGAAAGCAGCAACTCATTGATGCAACATTAGCCGTAGTCAATGAGGTTGGAATGCAGGATGCTAGTATTGCGCAAATAGCCCGCAAAGCAGGCGTTTCCAACGGTATTATCAGCCACTATTTCAAGGATAAGAATGGGTTATTGGAAGCCACGATGCGTTACTTATTGCACCAACTTGGGATGGCTGTAGCACGACGGCTACGGCTGCTCGATAATGCAACCCCAGCCCAGAGATTGAAAGCCATTGTTGAAGGGAATTTTGATGCCAGCCAAATCAGCAGCGCAGCAATGAAAACCTGGCTGGCGTTCTGGGCAAGCAGCATACATCAACCCAATCTATACCGACTACAACAGGTGAACGAACGTCGTTTGTATTCCAATATTTGTGTCGAATTCAGGCGTGTCTTACCAAAAACAGAAGCTCGGCTAGCAGCACAAGGGCTGGCTGCCCTGATTGACGGTATCTGGCTGAGAAGTGCATTAAGCAGCAAGTCTTTTGACATAAAAAGCGCGTTCACTATCACCCTCGATTACATCGAACAGAAACTCGGAACACCTTACACAGCCTGAGTTCTGACTAAGGAGAATCCATGACTCGTTTTGGCTTACAAAAGCTTTATATCCACGGCACTTACGTTAATAGCGTTAATCCCGATAAAAAAACTTTTGATGCGATCAATCCAGCTAATGGTGAGGTTATCGCTCAATTACAATCTGCGACAGAGCAGGATGTTGAGCTGGCCGTCAAAAGTGCTCAGAAAGGGCAAAAAATCTGGGCAGCGATGACTGCCGTAGAACGTTCACGGATCTTACTCAAAGCAGTTGATATCCTGCGCGAACGCAATGATGAACTGGCTGAGTTAGAAACACTGGATACTGGCAAGCCACTGTCTGAAACTCAATATGTCGATATTGTCACTGGTGCGGATGTGCTGGAATATTACGCTGGCTTGATCCATTCTCTCGAAGGTCAGCAAATTCCACTGCGCGAATCTTCCTTCGTCTATACGCGCCGTGAGCCACTCGGTGTCGTTGCCGGTATCGGGGCCTGGAACTATCCAATTCAAATTGCCCTCTGGAAATCAGCGCCAGCACTGGCGGCCGGTAATGCCATGATTTTCAAACCCAGTGAAGTCACGTCACTCACCGCCCTGAAATTAGCCGAAATTTATACTGAAGCAGGTGTGCCAGATGGGGTGTTTAACGTTCTGACTGGCGCGGGTCATGAAGTGGGTCACACTCTGACAGTACATCCGAAAATCGCCAAAATGTCGTTTACGGGTGGCATTGTCACAGGCAAAAAAGTCATGGCGAATGCATCGGGATCAAATTTGAAAGAAGTCACGATGGAGCTGGGTGGAAAATCCCCGCTGATCATCTTTGATGATGCCGATCTGGATCGTGCTGCCGATATCGCTATGATGGCAAACTTTTTCAGTTCCGGTCAGGTCTGTACCAATGGGACACGAGTTTTTGTTCCGAAAGCACTGGCTCCCCAATTTGAAGCCAAAATTGTTGAGCGCGTTAAACGCATTCGCATTGGCTCTCCCCTCGATCCAAATACCAACTTTGGCCCTCTGGTAAGCTTTCCACATATGGAATCCGTATTGCGTTATATCGAAAGTGGTAAGTCTACCCATGCGCGACTGCTGTGTGGCGGCGAGCGCCTGCTGGAAGGTGAATTGGCGAAAGGCGCATTCGTTGCACCAACGGTATTTAGCGACTGCACCGATGATATGCTGATTGTGCAAGAAGAAATTTTCGGCCCTGTGATGTGTATCCTGACCTATGAAACGGAAGATGAAGTGATCAACCGTGCCAATAACACCGATTATGGCCTCGCAGCAGGATTAGTGACACAAGATCTATCCCGTGCACATCGCGTGATCCATCAACTGGAAGCAGGGATCTGCTGGATCAACACATGGGGAGAATCTCAAGCCGCCATGCCAGTCGGTGGCTACAAACATTCTGGGATTGGCCGTGAAAATGGGCTGGTCACACTGCAAAATTACACACAAACCAAATCAATACAGGTGGAACTGGGTAATTTTGAATCCCTATTTTAATCCATGACTGAAACAGAGGAGATAACAATGGTATTTGATTACATTATTATCGGAGCTGGTTCAGCAGGTAATGTGCTTGCAACCCGTTTAACGGAAGATCGCGATGTCACTGTCCTGCTGCTCGAAGCTGGCGGGCCTGATTACCGATTCGACTTCCGTACCCAAATGCCAGCTGCGCTGGCATACCCCTTGCAGGGAACCCGTTATAACTGGGCGTATGAAACCGACCCTGAACCCCATATGAACAACCGACGTATGGAATGTGGTCGTGGCAAAGGGCTGGGGGGTTCTTCACTGATCAACGGCATGTGCTATATCCGCGGCAATGCGCTGGATTTTGACAACTGGGCAACGCTGTCAGGTCTGGAGGACTGGGCTTATCTCGATTGCCTGCCCTACTTCCGCAAAGCGGAGACACGGGACATGGGGGCAAATGACTATCACGGTGACGATGGGCCAGTCAGCGTCACTACGCCCAAACCGGACAATAATGAACTTTTTCATGTGATGCTAGAAGCTGGTATCCAAGCAGGATATCCACGTACTGACGATCTGAATGGCTATCAGCAAGAAGGTTTTGGCCCAATGGATCGTACTGTCACTCCTGAAGGCCGTCGTGCCAGCACTGCTCGTGGTTATCTGGATCAAGCACGATCGCGCTCAAACCTCACCATCATTACCCACGCCTTGACAGATACTCTCGAATTTGAGGGAAAAAGAGCCGTCGGCGTCAATTTTTATCAAGGTAACGCATCGACTTTAACGCAGGCAAAAGCACGTAAAGAAGTATTACTTTGTGCTGGCGCGATCGCTTCCCCACAGATTTTGCAACGCTCGGGCATTGGCCCTGAAGAAGTCCTGAACGAGTTTGGCATTCCGGCGGTACAGATATTAGCGGGAGTTGGGCAAAATCTTCAGGATCATCTTGAGATGTATTTGCAGTATGAATGCCTCAAGCCGGCTTCTCTCTATCCGGCTTTGAAATGGTACAACCAGCCAAAGATTGGTGCTGAATGGTTATTCAAAGGCACAGGTATTGGGGCGAGCAATCAATTTGAAGCAGGTGGGTTTATCCGTACCAGTGAAAAATTTACCTGGCCAAATATTCAATTTCATTTCTTGCCTGTTGCCATCAATTACAACGGTAGCAATGCAGTCAATGAACATGGCTTCCAAGCTCATGTCGGCTCGATGCGTTCTCCAAGCCGTGGTCGAGTAAAAATCACTTCGCGTGATCCACGCCAGCACCCCAGCATTTTGTTCAACTATATGTCAACCGCGCAGGACTGGCAGGAATTCCGTGATGCCATCCGCATTACACGGGAAATCATGGCACAGCCTGCACTGGCTCCTTACTGTGGCCGTGAAATCAGTCCCGGCACTGACATCCAAACAGATGAGCAATTAAATGCCTTTATTCGTGAACGTGCAGAAACCGCCTTTCACCCATCCTGTAGCTGTAAGATGGGCACAGATGAAATGGCCGTTGTGGATGGTCAGGGACGTGTGCATGGTGTTAAAAACTTGCGTGTGATTGATGCTTCCATCATGCCGGAAATCATTACCGGTAATTTGAATGCCACAACGATTATGATCGCAGAAAAAATCGCCGATAAAATTCGGTGTCGTACTCCACTGCCACGCAGTCAGGCAAAATATTATGTTGCCAATGGCGCACCAGCCCGCAAATCGGCACAGAATACGCCATCAGTGAATTAATTTTCGCCAATATAAAATCAACAACCAATACGGGAAAATTGGATACATGCAATATTGTTTGCACAATCACATTTCTCGTATTGGTATTTAAAACAAGCCAGATATTGATGGATACCTATTTTCAATACCAAGACATTTTTCTTAAAAAGGAAGCAACGAAAAAGTGATTACGCTAAATCCAACGTCATAAAAATATGTTCTGCACCTTCTTCCAAATAGATTTCCCCACGCGCTTGATAGCCTAAACTTTCATAAAATGGCTGAGCATGGCATTGCGAGGATAAACCGATGGCTACAACGCCATTTTTACGTCCATAATCTTCAATAAACTCCATTACCTTACGACCCATGCCTTTACCTCGATACTCCTTCAATACCGCGACACGCCCTACTTTGAGCATATTGTTATCCATTGAAACTGCGCGTAATACTCCAATGGGTTTTTCACCATCAAATATCAGTACATGCAGAGCAATATCATCATATTCATCGATATCAATTTCTGCGTCAAATCCTTGTTCATCAGTAAATACTTGTTTGCGAATGGCAAAAGCCTGCTGAATTAATTCGGGATTTTCTCTTCCTACGCTGTATTTGATTTCCATTATGATGTCCTGAATGCGATTTGCAGAATGGATATTAAATTACGGGTGAGCAGATAGCTCAGTCAAGTTGATAACAGAGGAAAAATAAGGGCAACCTTTTTCAGGTCGCCCTTCAGCCTTAATTTATTTTTACTAACAGGATATTGAATCGCAGGATTAACTTTCCTCTGTTTTATCGCCGTCATTTTTGAAGCTATTGATAAAATCATCAGCCTGCTTATTGGCATCAGATTTTATTTCTTCCGCCTTTGATTTCACATCATCTTTAAGCTGGTTAGCCTTATCGGTGGCCTGATGCTGTATATCATCCGTTTTAGTTTTCACCTTATCCAGCGTATCATTCACAGACTTCGTGACTTCATTTTGCACATCTGCCGCTTTGGATTTCACCTGATCGGCCAGGTGATTGGCAGAATGATTTATCTGATTTTGTACTTCCTTAGACTTATCTAGCAGACTATGGCCTTCACGCATGGCGCCTTCTTTCACTTCCTGTGATTTTTCCTTGGCACTATCCACTATTCCAGTGGTTTTCTGTTCAGCGTCATTTTTCATCTGGGTAGCACTTTCTTCAGCTTGTCGGGCAGAGTCTTCCACTTTTTGGGAACCATCATCACAACCAGCAAGCAATGCTACGATACCTGCAAAAATCAGAGAACTGAGAATTTTTTTCTTCATTGGCTAACCCCTTGTACTTAAGAAAATTGTACTTACGGAAATGACTTCGCCAATGAGTGTTCTGGCCGTTTGGTGCCACAACATCCCATAAGCACTTTGCTCTCACTGCCAACGTAGTCAGCAATTGAGAAGGTATAACCGACACGGATAATCACTTCAATCATCCAGCAATAAACCCGTAAAAATGTCAGACAACATGATCTATCACAGTGCATTCCATCTCCATAACACTTCTCAAGACATGCTTATAAAAATAATTCTCATTTTTATTTACCCGATTTAATTTCTTAGGTGACTTATAACAATGCAATATTTCATTCAGTCATGTTTCAGGAAATTTATGGCAAATAATAGTCAAAATTTAGGAAAACGCCCAATTATGGCCATCATTCGAAAAATTTTAAGAAATACATTCTCAAGTACATTAGTGTTGGGTAGTGCATTTTCCAGCCAAGTTTTAGCCGCTGAAAATCCATCTGAACAGAAATCTGAAAAGCAAAATGAAGTGGTTAAATTACCATCGCTTTCAGTTGTAGGTAGTTTACATAACAGCACTAGTGCCGGCAGTTCCTCGCTAAAGAAAACCGATATTGAACGAACTCAGGCAGATAATGTTGCTCAGTTGCTTGATCAATTGCCTGGTGTTTCTATGTCTGGTTCTCCACGTCCCGGTGGACAAACTTTGAATATCTGGGGCATGGGTGAGTCAGAAGATATCAAAATCACGCTGGACGACGCCCCAAAAGGATTTGAAAAATATCGTCAGGGTTCTATCTTTATTGAGCCTGAATTAATCAAGCGTGTAGATGTTGATAAAGGCCCACACAACTTGTTGAATGGCAATGGTGGATTTGGTGGCTCCGTTAAGATTGTCACTAAAGATGCCGGCGATTTATTACGTCCCGATGAAAATTTTGGTGGGCTGTTGAAATACAGCTATCACACGAATGACAAGCAAAATATTTACAGTGGTGCCATTTACGGCAGAGATCCAGATGGTTTTGCCGATGCGTTGCTGTATGCCAGCAAACGCGACGGTGGCAATATTAAACGTCCTGATGGAACACACTTTGAGTATTCACAGAATAATCAGACTTCTTATTTGCTGAAAACTAATTTTTATCCCAATGATACTCATACGCTGAGTTTTTCAGCCATGCGATCTGAATCGGATGGATGGCAGCCCTGGGCCGCGAAGCGAGATAAGATGAATGTTCCATCAGAGTGGGACATAGAGAGATATGGTTGGGAAGGAGCATGGCAGAGAAAATTGGTCTTTCGCAATCAGGTTGATCAAAACTACACAGCCAAATGGAATATTGCACCGGAGGAGAACTCGTGGCTGAATCTGACACTAACCTCTGCCTATTCTGTAACCAAACAAAACGATCGCCGCCCAGAAGGAAAAGATGTAACGCTGACTTCAGCAAGCCTAATGGGACAAAAAAGCTGGGTTAAATACATCGATACGATGGTTGATATCAACAATAAAAGCGTATTTTCAACAGGCAGTATAGAACACGAATTTTTGCTGGGAACACGCTGGCATAAGAATGATCGTGACACATTAATATTCGATAAGAATACGGTTAATAACCCTAAATTTAATTATGGTTATTACCAGCCTTATTATATGCCCGCCGGAGAACAGCAAACTTACAGCATATATATGCAAGACTCCTTAAAACTGGGAAGTATTACCATTACTCCAGGCGTCCGTTACGACCATATAAAGAATATTGGCGAAGAAAATAAAGCGCCTAGGTATAACAACAAATTACCTGAAATAAACCATGATTATAGTAGTGTAACCTATACTGGCTGGTCTCCTCACTTGGGTATTCTATGGCAGACAAACAAAAATCTTTCGCTCTTTGCTGATATCAGCCGCACATGGCGCGCGCCAGTGGTCGATGAACAGTATGAAGTTCAGTCAGATGAAACCCGCCTTCCGGGTTCCAGCCGCAATCTTGCAGTGGAAAGAATGACGGGTATACGCCTAGGTGCCATTCTCGATTTCGATAATCTGATGCTTGAGGATGATAGTCTACAAATTCGTACCACTCTGTTCCGTAACCGTGGCAAGGATGAAATTTTCAAAAGGCGTGGTATTTTCTGTAAAGCCCAAATTGATAGCGATTCGACAAATTCATGTGAAAAACCGATTGCAAATTATCGCAATCTGCCGGGATACACCATTGAAGGGCTAGAAATAGAAACGTTCTACGATAGCAATAGGTTATTTGGAAAACTCTCTTTCTCCACCATGCGCGGTCAGCGTGATGCTTCTATGCGTGATCCGTGGATAGGACAAAAAACCTGGATTGCTGAAATCCCCCCCACTTCTGCACATGCAATGCTAGGATTTAAGATCCCACAATGGCAGATGTCCATGGGCTGGAAAGGTGATTTTATCCGCAAACAGGATCGTTCCCCTGTAGATGGGGATCCAAAAGCGGGTTCTTGGTCTCTGCCAACTAGCAAGGGATATGCCCTGCACGGGTTGTTTGCCGGCTGGTGCCCACCTTATATAAAAGGCTTTGAAGCGAGGGTTACTATCGATAATCTGTTCAATCGTGATTACTACCCTTATTTAGGGGAAGCGACTTCAGGTATCGGCCGTAATTTCAAATTCAGTATTTCACAGCAGTTCTAACTGACATTTAATCAATCAACTCATATAACCAATAGATGTCCAGTTGCAGCTTTATTGTCTGCAACTGGAAAGATAAAGAGTATAACCCCCTTAATTTTTGAGAAGATTATGTCTACAATACTGCGTTGACTTTCAATCCATAAATGAAAATAATAATCATTATCGCACTCATCCTACCCCTTCAGGCAGTATCATCATGGCGGTACAAAAAAGCACATGCGGGCACAATGAAATAGCCCAAAAATTCTATTTCGAATACCACCATTGGTTATGCAGCTGGATCAGGCAGAATAATGTCTGCCCCAGCCATGCAGAAGATCTCACCCATGATATTTTCATCAAATTGATGCAGTCGGCAGATATTGAAAATGTCCGCCATCCCAGAGCTTTTTTAATTATGATAGCTCGTAGAACTATCGCCAATCACTATCGACGGAAAAAGCTTGAAGACAATTATCTGGAATATGCCAGCACGATGGCGAAAACGACAACAAACTCGTCAGAGTATCGGCTTGTATTGTTAGAACAGTTAGAAAAAATAGATAAGACGCTTGATGAGTTGCCAAAAAAAGCCAGACGGGCATTTCTTCTCACGCAACTTCAAGGTATGCGCTATAAAGAAGTTGCAAAGAATTTGGATGTTTCAATGAGCTCCGTGAAAAACTACTTACAGCAGGCTCACAGAAAATGCCACTCTCTCAACATCATCTGAACAGCCAACAAAAACCCGCTGTGTATCTGGCAGCGGGTCGCATTTTTTAGCTGAAAATTTTTTAACCGCAAAAAACCCTCAAAGAATTCGGTTTTTTTCCAGCTTCTCATGACGGGCAGCTTCCCTTGCCAGGCGTTTTTTACGGGTATCGCAGGGTTCTGGGCAATCACAAACTTTCTCCACACCAATACTCCCCAAACCACCACAACTTCCCTGAATACTTTTACGCTTAAAAATGTAGCCCAGTGCCATTCCTGCAAAAGCCAACAAGAAAAAGATAAAGGCCGCAATAAAGACTTCCATAACCTTTCCTCCTCATTTCTTCTGTTGTATGTATGGCTTAAAGGCTGAACTATAGCGTTCTTCAAAGCCATCTTGAGTTTTGACAACCATAAAGACGGGAATATTCAGCTTCTCAGCCACTTCCATTCCCTTATCTGGCCCCAATACATCCAACCCCGTAGAAAAGCCATCCGCACTCATGCATGTCGGGGCAATAACGGTAATTGAAACCAGATTATGGGTGATAGGCCTGCTCGTTTTGGGATTAATGGTGTGAGAATAGCGCACCCCATTCTGTTCGAAATAGTTGCGGTAATCACCCGATGTTGCAATAGACATACGACCCGGCTCAATAATTTCTTGAGCTCTCTGTTCAATTCCACTCTCCGATGGTTTTTCGATAGCAATCCGCCACGGAGCGCCTTTGCCATTATTACCCAGTGTGCGTACTTCCCCGCCAATATCAACCATATAATTTTTGATGTTCTGGGAGGCTAGATATTCAGCCACAACATCAACCCCATAGCCTTTGGCGATGGAGGAAAGATCGACATAAAGTTCAGGGATAGATTTAATCAGGCTATTGCCTTTAACAGACAATTTATCGATACCCGTCCACGCACGACGCATAGCCAGTTCTTCATCCGTCGGCGCCTTGGTAATTCGCCCTTCCGGCCCAAACCCCCACAGATTCACCAATGGCCCCACTGTCACATCCAAAGCACCATCCGTCAGTTGATTGATTCGAATCGCTTCCTTGACCACTTTGGCTGTAGCGGCGGATACCAGAAAAGGTGTGTTGACTTCACGGCTTTGATTAAAACGACTTAATTCAGAATTTGGCCGATAAGTGGACATCTGGTCATTCACTTCTTCCAGCAGCCGATCAATCTCTTTTTGCAGGTTTTCAGGGGAAGGTATCGATGAGTCAGCAACATATTTGACGGAGTAATAAGTCCCCATCGTTTGCCCGCTCAGATTTTGCTGTTCAGGGCCACCACATGCTGACAGCAGCAAAACTGCAAACATCAACACACCCCAATGGATAATTTTTTTACTCAGCATAACTTACTCTTTCTGAATCGTCAGCGCCCACAAGATGTGGGCGCTTGTCGTTAAATCAACGTGTTACAACTATTAAAGCTGTTACAACCATCAGCCACCGAAATCATCCAGCATGATGTTTTCGTCTTCCACGCCAAGGTCTTTCAACATCTTAATAACCGCAGCGTTCATGACCGGAGGCCCACACATGTAGAACTCACAATCTTCTGGTGCAGGGTGATCTTTCAGATAGTTCTCAAACAGGACATTGTGAATAAAGCCTGTGTAACCATCCCAGTTATCTTCCGGTAAGGCGTCAGACAGGGCCACATGCCAGTTAAAGTTTTCGTTCTCTGCCGCAAGCTGGTCGAAATCTTCGGTATAGAACATTTCACGTTTGGAACGCGCACCATACCAGAAGCTGATCTTACGTTTGGAGTTCAGACGATCGAGCTGATCAAAAATATGAGAACGCATTGGCGCCATACCTGCCCCACCACCGATAAAGATCATCTCCGCTTCGGTATCTTTTGCAAAGAATTCACCAAATGGACCGGAAATTGTCACTTTATCACCGGCTTTCAATGACCAGATGTAAGAGGACATAATACCCGGTGTAACGTCTGGGTTTCTTGGCGGTGGCGTAGCGATACGCACGTTCAGCATGATGATGCCGTGCTCTTCTGGGTAGTTCGCCATTGAATACGCACGAACAGTCGGTTCTTTTACCTCAGAAACATAACGGAACAGATTGAATTTATCCCAATCTTCACGATATTCCTCTGGCACATCATAATCCGCATAACGGGCTACGTGTGGAGGACATTCAATCTGAATGTAACCACCCGCACGGAATGGCACCACTTCTCCGTCAGGAATTTTCAGCTTCAATTCTTTAATGAACGTTGCCTTGTTATCGTTAGAGATAACTTCACATTCCCATTTTTTGACGCCGAAGATCTCTTCTGGCAATTCAATTTTCAGGTCTTGCTTAACGTTAACCTGACATGCCAGACGACAACCTTCTTTTGCTTCACGTTTATTGATGTGAGAAAGCTCAGTTGGCAGGATGTCACCACCGCCTTCCTTAATTTTCACACGGCACTGACCACAGGAGCCACCGCCGCCACAAGCAGAGGAAACAAAAACCCCCTGACTGGAAAGCATGTTCAACAATTTGTCGCCAGCAGGAGCCGTAAAGCTTTTTTCCTCATCGCCATTGACTTCAATTTTAATATCCCCAGTGTTCACCAACTTTGATTTTGCGAACAAAATCATAGCCGTCAGCGCCAACACAATCAGGGTAAACATTACTACGCCTAGAATGATTATATCCATGAATTCTTCTCGCCTTTAGAGCTGCACGCCGGAGAAGGACATAAAGCCCAATGCCATCAATCCGGTGGTGACAAAGGTGATCCCCAATCCTTTCAGACCTGCTGGAACATCCGCATATTTCATCTTTTCACGGATCGCGGCCATCAGAACAATTGCCAGCATCCAGCCCATACCTGAACCGAAACCATATACAACGGATTCGCTGAAGTTATAGTCACGCTGTGCCATGAAAGAAACACCACCGAAAATCGCACAGTTCACGGTAATCAACGGCAGGAAAATCCCCAGCGCGTTATACAGTGCAGGCACATAACGATCGAGGATCATTTCCAGAATCTGTACCAGTGCAGCAATCACCCCGATAAAGGTAATGAAGTTCAGGAAGCTCAGGTCAACCCCATCCATCAAGGCTCCATCACGGAGTACCAGATTGTAGACAAGGTTGTTGGCAGGAACAGAAATCCCCAACACAACAGTTACAGCAACGCCTAGGCCAAAAGCCGTCTTCACGTTTTTTGACACCGCCAGAAACGTACACATACCGAGAAAGAAAGCTAACGCCATATTCTCAATAAAGACGGCGCGGACAAACAAACTAATATAATGTTCCATGTTGTCTGTTACTCCTTCTCAACCTGCGCAGGTTTCAGAGTCCGCAGACCCCAAATCAGCATACCAATGATGAAGAATGCGCTCGGTGCCAGCAGAAACAGACCGTTCGGCTGATACCAGCCATCATTCTTGACAGATTCCAGCACCGTCATGCCGAGCAGTTTTCCTGAACCAAACAGTTCACGTAAAAAACCCACCAGCAACAGAATGACACCGTATCCCAAGCCATTGCCGATACCATCCATGAAACTTTCAACAGGTGGAGATTTCATGGCATAGGCTTCAGCGCGTCCCATCACTATACAATTGGTGATGATCAGACCAACAAACACAGATAACTGCTTGGAGATTTCGTAGGCATAGGCCTGCAAAATCTGGTCTACCACGATAACCAGCGAGGCAATGATCGCCATCTGTACAATGATTCGCACACTGCCGGGAATGTAATTACGAATCAATGAAATGAAAAAGCTAGAAAATGCTGTCACCAATGTCACAGCAATCGTCATCACCAGCGCAGTTTCCAGCTTGGTGGTGACAGCCAGTGCCGAACACACTCCCAGAACCTGTAATGCAATTGGGTTATTATCAAACAGCGGCCCAAGAAGGACGCGTTTTACCTCTTTACTATCAGCCATCTTTCAAGGCTCCCTCACGTACTTTTTTCAGGAATGGGCCAAAACCGTTATCACCCAGCCAGAAATCAAACATATGCTGAACACCGTTGGAGGTCAGAGTCGCTCCAGACAAACCATCTACACCGTAAGGGTTATCGCCAGCACCACCACGAACGACCTTAATCGCCGGAACACCTTGTGAGTTATAGAGTTTTTTACCCACCCACTGCTTGCGCCATTGCGGGTTATCCACTTCACCCCCCAATCCCGGTGTTTCACCATGAGAGTAGTAAGTAATGCCGCGAGATGTTACGCCATCCACATCAATAGAAATAAATGCATACATCATTGACCACAGGCCAGAACCATATACCGGCAGCACCAGCTCGGTAGTTTTGCCTTGATCATCTTTCACCAGATAGATTTCTGCCATATTGGCGCGGCGGTGGATTCTCGCCAGATCCTGTTCTGATGGCAGAGCCATGCTGGTTTCATCACTACGCAGGGCATTTTTCAGGTCAAATTTACCATCGCCTTTTTCAAGCGTTGCCGTTTTCAAATCAAGCAATTCAGGTTGAATACGTCTGCTATAGGTTTCTTTGATTTCCGCTGTCGTCATATTGGGTTTCAATAGACCGGCGACATCCAGAATATTGCGCTGCTTATCCAGCAGTTTCTGTTCCTGCTGCTGCGCTTTCAAGCCTACGGCTGACCCTGCAACCACAATCGAACATATAAGGCACAGCACAAAAACAACGAGGAATGTTCTGCCAATGCTGTCATTATTTTTTGGTTTCTCATTAGCCACGGGCTTTTCTCCGCTTAATATTGGCCTGCACGACCAGATAATCGAACAGTGGTGCGAACAGGTTAGCGAACAGGATCGCCAACATCATCCCTTCTGGGTATGCTGGGTTTACGACTCTGATAAGAATACACATGACACCAATCAGAATGCCGTATGCCCACTTTCCTTTATCCGTAAATGCAGCGGATACCGGATCAGTAGCCATAAAGATCATGCCGAAAGCAAAGCCACCCAGAACCATGTGCCAGTACCACGGCATAGAGAACATTGGGTTAGTGCTTGAACCAATTGCATTGAACAGATAAGACATCGCTATCATTCCGACCATTACGCCGGCAACAATGCGCCATGAGGCAATGCGGGTAAACAGAATGACGGCACCACCGATGAAAATCATCAGAGTGGAAACTTCACCAATTGACCCTGGGATATTACCAATGAAAGCATCCATCCATGTGACAGGCTGGCTGGTAATGGTATTCATTAAGCCGTGGCTACCCGCATTTGCCCACTGGGACAATGGAGTCGCACCGGAAAAACCATCAGCCGCCGTCCAGGCTAGATCACCTGAAATCTGGGCAGGGTAAGCGAAGAACAGGAAGGCACGGCCAGCCAATGCCGGGTTAAGGAAGTTACGACCTGTACCACCAAAGATTTCCTTCGCAATCACCACACCGAAAGTAATCCCCAGAGCAGCCTGCCATAATGGCAATGTCGGAGGAACAATCAGCGCAAACAGAATGGAACTGACAAAGAAACCTTCGTTGATTTCATGCCGGCGGATCATGGCAAACAAAATTTCCCAGAAGCCACCAACCGCGAACACAACAGCATAAATTGGCAGGAAATAGGTTGCACCCAGCAACATTTTACTGTCCCAGCCAGCATCCGGCGTCAGTGATGCACCAAGATACTGGGCAACCACGTAATGCCAATCAGAAGCTAAAACCTGCTGTAATGCTTCTCCGCTGTATAAATGAGTCAGAGCGGGTATTGCCTGATTCCCGACGTTATACATTCCCCAGAACATTGCCGGAAAAACAGATAACCAGACCAAAATCATCATGCGTTTGAGATCGATGGCATCACGGACGTGGGCACGCCCTCGCGTTACTGTTCCCGGAGTATAGAAGACGGTGGAAACTGCCTCATACAGAGGATAATATTTTTCCAGTTTGCCACCGGCCTCAAAGTGATGCTCTACTTTTTCAAATAAATTTTTCAGGCCCATGAATTACCCTTCCTGCTCAATCTTAGTCAGCACGTCACGCAGTACCGGACCGTACTCATATTTGCCAGGGCAAACATAGGTACACAATGCCAAATCTTCTTCATCCAGTTCCAGGCAACCCAATGCTTGGGCACTGTCGCTATCGCCTGCAAGCAAGTCGCGCAACAAATGCGTTGCCATGATGTCCAGTGGCATCACTCGCTCATAGTTGCCGATTGGCACCATAGAGCGTTCCCCACCATTCGTGCTGGTTGAGAAGGCAAAACGTTTATTTTTCAGGAAATGACCAATCGTGGTACGGGTAATCGAGAACTTATTAACTCCTGGTGCAATCCAGCCAAACAGTTCTTTCTCACGGCCTTCAGCAAGAACAGAGACCAAAGTATGGAAACGACCAAGATAATGACGAACTTCATCTGATTTTGTACCACACAGCACAGAACCAGAAACAATACGGTTTTCACCTTCTTTCAGCTGATCTTGCGTCAGTTCCTGCAAATCAGCTCCCAGACGGCTACGTACTAAGCGGGGAAATTTAACTTGCGGACCCGCCAGAGATACAACGCGATCAGTGTAAAGCTCACCGGTTGTGAATAACTTACCAATGGCAATAACATCCTGATACCCCAAGTGCCATACGCTTTTCTTGGCGCTGACCGGTTCAATGAAATGAATGTGAGTTCCAACCAGACCTGCCGGATGTGGACCAGCAAATTGATTGTAAGTAATTTGAGTGTTGTTTCCTGCATTTGGAATATTTCCAGCGCCATGGCAGACGTGGACTTTTCCATCTGTCAATGTTGACAGAATATTCAGGCCATCAACAAAAGCCTCTTCCTGCGTCGCAATAACGACTAATGGATCGGCTGCCAATGGCTGAGTATCCATTGCAGTAACGAAGATTGCCTTTGGTATGGAGCCGGGAGCAGGAGAATGACTGAAAGGACGTGTACGTAATGCCGTCCACAGCCCAGATATGAGCAGGTTTTTTTCCACCTGTTCACGAGTCAGACCAGCAAGTTCTGCGCGATCATAGCGATCAAACATGACTTGTTCATCACCACTCACCTCAATCACAACAGATTGAAGTACACGGCGTTCACCACGCCCGATGGTAATAATTTTCCCGCTAGCGGGACTCGTAAAAATAACCCCTGGATTCTTTTTATCTTCAAAAAGAATTTGCCCTTTTTTGACATGCTCACCTTCCTTAACCAGCATAGAAGGACGCATTCCAACATATTCTTCGCCTAATAAAGCGACATGACGAATTGTCGGACCATCTTCTATAACTTGGGCAGGCGCTCCTGCTATTGGGAGGTTGAGTCCTTTTTTAATTTTAATCATAAGATTTGCACAAGTTTATCAGTTAAATCATATGCTACAGATTACCCTGAGGTATTCCTTGGGTAATATAGCGACTTCAGTAATAAAAAACGCCTTGAGCGGCATATGTCTCAAGTTATTCACTCCGATAATCGTTACAATTTTCTCTTAATTTTCGCCGGCGGTAATTCTAACATCTCCCCTCACAAGCTGTCTGATTAATCGAGTGATTCAGCTCAAGCAAATAAGATAATTTCTCTGCTAAATCGTTAACCATTCGATAAAGACGAACTAAAGCTTCATCTTTCCCGATAACAGAGCATTTATTGGCCGCTCCACCATTTCACAGATGCCAAACATCGCTGCTATATTTGTATTCAGCGCATTATCAATACATGGCAACTTTCAATCCGATATTTCATTAAATTTGTTATCCTTTTATACGGCTCTGTTATGAAAAAAACGGCGTTTTATCTTTCACTATTCCTGTTATTCCATATGTCCTGTTCTGCTCTGGCGCAAAGCACTCCATCGTGGCTCCAGTCACCCAATGAACGACTCCGGCTGAAACAACTTGGTGCCGAGATTTTTATTCAAATATTCAAAGAAGAAAAAATACTTGAACTCTATACGAAAGACAGCACAGGCCATTACCAATTGGCTCAAAGCTACCCTATCTGTAATTACTCTGGAGGGCTTGGCCCTAAGACACTGACAGGTGATTTCAAAAGTCCCGAAGGTTTTTACCATGTAAACCTTAAACAGTTAAAGCCCAATAGCCGCTATTATCGAGCGATTAATCTGGGCTTTCCCAATAAATTTGATAAATTCCAAGGTTATTCTGGTAATAATTTAATGATTCACGGTGGATGTAAATCCATTGGCTGTTATGCCATGACCGATCGCTATATGGATGAAATCTACCGATATGCAGAAAGTGCAATATCTCACGGACAGGATGAAATCAAAATAAATATTTACCCTTTCAGGATGACGCAACAGAATATGCAGCGTTATCGTAATAACGATAATTATTCGTTTTGGGCTCAATTACAGCCCGCCTATGAATACTTTGCCAAAAATGGCAAGCCTACTACTATCAGCATAATAAACGGGCAATATATTGTTAGTACAAAACCCGAAAGTTCGTCATTGTTCGATAAATCAATTCAAACTATGCGTTCACCAAGATGAAATAACTCATAGCACCCCGGTTCAATACGTTGCCAATCTTCATTACCGGTTAAAGGCTGGGTAGCAATCATTGACACAACATCATCAGGATGAGTATGTTGCTGAAAATCAATTTCAACATCCTGATCAAGCAATTTCGCCATGCCAAAAGGTGCCCTACGGGTGATCCAATGCAATTGGGTCGAGCAATAGGCCATGACAAACTGCCCATCTGACAGCAGCATATTGAAAACCCCTTTTTTCCTCAGCTCACCTGCCAGCGAGGCAATGAAGCGAAATACCGCAGGCCAGTTGGAAGGCCGTTTGGGATACTTGATCGATAATTGTTGCAGTATCCAGCAAAATGCCCATTCACTGTCGGTCTCACCGACCGGCCGGTAATTGCCTGTTTTCAGGTTACGGTATCCTTGCAATTGCCCATTGTGAGCGTAAGTCCAATATTTTCCCCATAGTTCACGGGTAAACGGATGGGTATTTACCAGAGAAACATTGCCCCGGTTCGCCTGACGGATATGAGCGACAATAACTTCTGACTTAATCGGATAGCTCTGCACAAAGCGAGCAACGGGTGAATGATAACTGGATTGGTGATCCTTGAATGTCCGGTATCCCAACCCTTCATAGAAGGTGATCCCCCAACCATCCTTGTGGGGGCCAGTATACCCTCCACGCTGAATGAGCCCACTCAGACTGAAAACAATATCTGTTGGCACATTGGCACTCATGCCAAGTAATTCGCACATTGCCTACCTCTAACAAACTACAATCAGGCTTTTACCATTTCTTTCTCAATCAATTGAATCAAGATATGAATCACTTTGATGTGGATCTCCTGAATGCGATCTGCATAACCGAAATGCGGTACACGAATTTCAACATCCGCCGTTCCTGCCATCTTCCCGCCATCCTTGCCTGTCAGCGTAATGACTTTCATACCTTTCGCACGGGCTGCTTCAATCGCCTTGATGATGTTGCCGGAGTTACCCGAAGTTGAAATACCCAGTAGTACATCGCCTTTCTGCCCTACTGCTTCAAGATAACGAGAAAATACATAGTCGTAACCAAAATCATTGCTCACACAGGATAAATGACTCGGATCGGAAATCGCGATACCCGGATACCCCGGACGATTTTCGCGGTAACGGCCAGTCAGTTCTTCCGCAAAATGCATGGCATCACAGTGTGAACCACCATTACCACAGGAAAGTACTTTCCCCCCAGCTTTGAATGAATCAGCCAACAAAACGGCTGCTTGTTGGATGGCGTCAATATTTGCATCATCATTGAGGAATTTAGCCAGCGTATCTGCGGCTTCAGACAATTCACTGCGGATCAGATCTTGATACATGGGACTCATACTCCTGAACGGTCTTCGGAATTAATAAAATCTGCCGATCAGTGTAACGGATTCCCTCTCCTGAAAGAAGATGCCATCACATCTCAATGAAATTTTCACACAGCAAACTACAATGACTTTGTGAGCTAGATTGTAATTAAGATGTAAATATATTGATAAATACGTTTTCCTCATCTAAAAAGAAGAACACCATAACAGGTCAGACCTCTGACAACTCACCTGAGATTAACAGGAGTTTTTACTATGACCGCTCTCAGCATTATTTTGTTTTTAGTCTTGATTGGCGGGCTTTGTTACCGCAAAGTCAGCCTGGCTGCCAGCAGCCTGCTACTTGTTGCCTATACACTCGTCATGGGCATAACGGGTCTTTGGAGCTACTGGCTACTATTACCACTTGCCATTATTCTGTTCCCCCTTATCTTCACACCAACGCGTATATCTCTATTTTCTGCACCCGGCTTAAAAGCATTCCGTAAAGTCATGCCAAGCATGTCTACAACAGAGAAAGAAGCCATTGATGCAGGAACAACCTGGTGGGAAGGTGAGCTGTTCCGTGGTAATCCTGATTGGAAAAAACTGCATAACTATCCGAAGCCACAATTGACTGCTGAAGAACAGGTATTTATTGATGGCCCTGTGGAAGAAGCCTGCCGCATGGCAAATGATTTCCAAATTAGCCATGAGTTAGCCGATCTTCCTCCAGAACTCTGGACATACCTGAAAGAAAATCGCTTCTTTGCCATGATCATCAAGAAAGAATATGGTGGCCTGGACTTTTCAGCTTATGCCCAATCACAAGTACTGCAAAAGCTATCTGGTGTCTCTGGTATTCTGGCGATTACTGTCGGTGTTCCAAACTCACTGGGGCCAGGTGAATTATTACAGCACTATGGTACAGATGAGCAGAAAAAACATTACCTTCCCGGCCTTGCCCGTGGCGAAGAGATTCCCTGCTTTGCCTTGACCAGCCCGGAAGCAGGCTCAGATGCCGGAGCAATTCCCGATACCGGCGTCGTCTGTATGGGTGAATGGCAAGGCGAGCAAGTGCTCGGTATGCGTCTGAACTGGAATAAGCGCTATATCACCCTAGCTCCTATTGCGACTGTTTTGGGATTGGCATTCAAATTGTACGATCCTGAACATTTGATCGGGAATACCGAATCACTGGGTATAACCTGTGCCTTAATCCCCACTAGTACCCCGGGGGTTGAAATCGGCAATCGCCATTTCCCACTGAATGTTCCATTCCAGAATGGGCCAACCCGTGGCAAGGATATTTTCGTTCCTATCGATTACATCATTGGTGGACCGAAAATGGCAGGCCAAGGCTGGCGTATGCTGGTTGAATGTCTATCGGTCGGCCGTGGTATTACCCTACCATCCAACGCAACAGGTGGATTGAAAAGTGCCGCCATGGCAATCGGTGCTTACTCCTATATTCGTCGCCAATTCAAACTTCCGATTGGCAAAATGGAAGGTATCGAAGAGCCACTGGCTCGTATTGCAGGTAATACTTACCTGATGGATGCCGCAGCAACTATGATCACAGGCGGCATTATGCTGGGTGAAAAACCTGCGGTTCTGTCTGCTATTGTGAAATACCACTGTACCCACAGAGGGCAACGCTCGATTATTGATGCAATGGATATCGCTGGCGGTAAAGGCATCTGTCTTGGCCCATCCAACTTCCTTGCCCGTGCCTATCAGGGTGCCCCCATTGCTATTACAGTAGAAGGCGCGAATATCCTGACTCGTAGCATGATCATCTTTGGTCAGGGTGCGATCCGCTGCCATCCTTATGTACTGGCTGAAATAGCCGCAGCAGAAAATAACAATGTCAAAGCCTTTGATAAAGCCCTGTTTGGCCACTTGGGCCATGTTGCCAGCAATACCCTGCGCAGCCTGTGGCTTGGCATCACTAATGGCAGAACCAGCCGTACGCCAGTCAGCGATGCAACTCGCCGTTACTACCAGCACATCAACCGTCTAAGTGCTAACCTTGCCCTGCTCTCTGATGTTGCAATGGGCGTATTGGGTGGCAGTCTGAAACGCCGTGAACGCATTTCAGCTCGTCTTGGGGATATTCTGAGTCAAATCTTCCTGGCTACAGCAGCCCTGAAACGCTATGAAGACGAAGGCCGTCAGAAAGAAGATCTGCCATTGTTACAATGGGCGGTAGAAGATAGCCTGTATCAGGCAGAGCAGGCTCTGAACGATTTACTGCGCAATTTCCCTAACCGTTTGGTTGCTGGTTTAATGCGAGTGATGGTGTTCCCATTGGGCCGTTCACATACTGCACCGTCTGATAAACTGGATCATAAACTGGCTCAGATATTACAAACACCTTCCGCAACGCGCAGCCGGATTGGTCGTGGACAATATCTGACACCAAGCGAGCATAATCCTCATGGGTTATTGGAAGAAGCTCTGCACGATATCATTGCCGCAGAACCCATTCATGCACGCTTAAGCCGCGAAGCAGGCAAAAACCTGAGCTTCACACGTCTGGATCAGTTAGCTGAACGTGCATTGGCGGATCACAAGATCACCCAAGCAGAAGCAGATATCCTGAAACGTGCAGAAAATAGCCGACTGCGTTCAATCAATGTTGATGAGTTTGAGCCGGATGCATTTGCTGTACCTCATTCAGCAAAAAAGCCTGAAAGTCAGCATCAAACTAAAGCCGCTTGATGTTGACCGAACAACATAAGTCATCGAGAATACGGGGACAGAAAATGCCCCGTATTTTATTTATACCGCTTCCAATGCCAGCAATTCTTCTATTGTTTGCCCACGTCTAATCAAACGAGCGTCACCCTCAATAAACAAGATTTCAGGGATCAAAGGACGGCTATTGTAGTTTGAAGACATCGATGCACCATAAGCGCCTGTATCGTGGAAAATCAAATAATCCCCTACACGAACGCGAGGCAACAAACGCGGTATAACATCCCCACCTGCTGATTGGGTAAACACATCACCGGATTCACATAACGGCCCTGCAACTAACGTTTCATGTAACTCAGCATCCTCCGAATTAGCCTCATCAATATGTTGGCTATCCACCGACAAAACAGAAATATGATGGTAACTTCCATACATAGTTGGGCGCATCAAATCGCTGAAACCCGCATCCACCAGCACATAATGACGGCTACCCATTGATTTCACCGCCCTCACTTCAGCCATCAAAATACCTGATTCAGCCACCAGAAAACGGCCTGGTTCAATTTCCAGTTCAACATGATGCCCCAAGTGCCGTTCAATGCGCTGGCGAGCTTCATGCCACAGACTGTAATAGTGTTCAGTATCCACCACTTCGTCACCCGTTTTATAAGGAATTGATAATCCGCCTCCTGCTGAAATGGCCTGAATATCCTCACCGCACAATATGACTTGCTCCACCATAGCGTTACATACATTGGCAAGATGCTGATAATCCACTCCAGAACCAATGTGCATATGCAGCCCCACCAATTTCAGCCCGTATTGGCGGATTTTCTCAATCGCCAGCGGTAAATCCTGAAACCAGATCCCGTGTTTGCTGTTTTCACCGCCCGTATTGGTTTTCTGACTATGACCATGACCAAATCCCGGATTAATGCGCAACCAGATAGGATGACCCGGCTGACGTGTACCCATCTGCTCCAGCATATCAATGGAACCAACATTGACTGGAATATCTAACTCAATCACTCGATTAAGTGTTGCTACATCAATTAAATCTGCAGTGAACACAATTTCGGATCGCTCACGTCCGGGCTTGTATCCAGCATAAAGTGCTCGTTCAATTTCCCCCAATGACACCGCATCCACTTTTACTCCCTGTGCTCTCATCAAACGCAGGATATGGGTATTAGAGCAGGCTTTCTGTGCAAACCGAATAATATCAAACCGATTTAATTGATTGATTTTTCGTATAATAATGTCACTGTCATAAACCCATAATGGTGTTCCGTAATCAACGGGTAAACGCAGCAGATTCTCCGGAGTAAAGTTTTTGCCTGAAAAACCAGTCAAAGTTGATGTCGTCATTGAAATTTCTCACCAAACCAACAGATGCTTCATTATTGACAGCAATAAGGCAGGAAGGAAAATATCCATTTAGCTATAGTCTATTTATTTATGATATCGTTTTGATTGTTTTTCAAACTAATCATGTTATGTAGATAAAGCATTATCCATGATGAAATAGCAATCCGTATTAAAGAGATGAAATTATGCACTCTTGTTCATGGCGACACATTGAGATTTTTCACGCAGTAATGACCACCAAAAACCTGACTGACGCCGCGGTATTATTGAAAACGTCACAACCCACTGTCAGTCGTGAACTGGCACGTTTTGAACAGTTGCTGAAATTCAGGTTATTTGATCGGATCAAAGGGCGTTTATTTCCCACGGCACAGGGATTGCGATTATTTGAAGAAGTCCAGCGTTCTTATTATGGGCTGGAAAGGATACTTAATGCAGCAGAAAGCATTCGTCAATTCGAACATGCACAGCTTTCTATCGCCTGTCTGCCAGTGTTTTCCCAATCTTTACTGCCAAAAGCCTGCCATAGTTTCATTCAACGCTATCCGGAAGCGAAACTGACCATCATCCCGCAAGAATCTCCATTGCTGGAAGAATGGCTTTCAGCACAACGCCACGATATCGGTTTGACCGAACATTTGCAGACTCCCGCAGGCACTGAGCAAGAAACGCTGATTACCTTGAATGAAGTCTGCGTCCTACCTGCCAATCACCCACTCAGTCAAAAATCACGACTGACGCCAGAAGATTTTCATGAGCAAAAATTTATCAGCCTGTCGATAACAGATAGTTACAGGCAGCTCATTGATACCATATTTAGCGAACATCATGTCAATCGCAATATGATCATGGAAACTCACAGCGCGGCGTCAGTCTGTGCCATGATCAGTGAAGGTATCGGCATGTCTGTCGTGAATCCCTTAACTGCCTTGGATTATCTGGATAAAAATGCGGGGATCTGCGTCCGGCCATTCAGCATAGACATCCCATTCACGGTCAGTTTAATCAAGCCCATACATCGGCCATTTTCGGAACCCGTCGAAATATTCATTACCCATTTAAAACAACAGACCGGCCTGTTTCCGCGAAAATTGGCATTAGCTTTTCAACATTAACTGCTGCCAATGGGGTGCATTAGCAAACCAGTCCACCAGAAAATCCAGCAATGCCCGCAAAGTAACCGGCATATTCTGACGACTGGCATAAATACCATAGATCCCCATTGCCTGAGGTTGATAATCCGGCAATAACTCAACCAACTGCCCAGACATTAAATACGGAGCAGCAGAATAATAAGGCTGCATGGCGATGCCTGCTCCCTGTAAAGCCGCTTCCATCAGTACTGTTGATTCGTTGGCACTAAGCGTACCACTGACAGGAACTGAATACTGCTCATGCTGTTTTTCAAACAGCCACAAACTTTTGCCAAAAAAATTATATGTCAGGCAATTATGTGAGGCTAAATCAGTGGGTTTCTGTGGAATAATTTTTCCATCTAAGTAAGAGGGAGCCGCACAAACAACAGAATGACAAATGGATAATGGGCGGGCAATCAGATTTGGTTCCAAATTATTAGTAATGCGAATCGCTAAATCAATACGCTCTTCAACCAAGTTGATGACTTTGTTGTTAATTTGTAAGTTGACGGCAATTTGTGGATACCTGCGCATAAATTCAGGAATAGCAACAGACAACGCGCTAATACCCAGCGATTGAGAACAGCTCACTCTCAGCAGCCCTCTCAGAGTTTGTGATTCCAGTGATTGCTGAACTGGCATTGTCTCCGCTAATTCCAGCAACTTCAGACTATGCTGATAAGCATTTTCTCCTGCTGAAGTCAGACTGATTTTACGTGTCGTACGATGCAGTAGACGAACACCTGCCCATTTCTCCATTTCAGCCAGATAACGCGACACCATTGCCCGTGACATATCAAGCCGTTCCGCCGCCGCAACCAAGCTCCCCTGCTCTACAATCGTGACAAAAACCTGCGCTGCCGTGATCCTATCCATTCTGCCTGTTTATCCCCTGCCGTAATTAGATCGATATATGCAACAAATAATTGCAGATTATGCGGTTTTTAAATCGAAATATGCAACTTATTATATGTGCCATTCAAGCAAATAAACATTTTGATACAGGAATTCAATAATGGCTCGCAAAACAACATTAAATATCGCTCTGGCGGCGACCCTTTCCTTGGGAATGGCATCGCTGGCTCAAGCAGCCAATCTCAAGTTGGATATCTACAATCCAGGTGAAACCGGTATATTTCCTGTTTCTTCTGAAATCATCAGTGGCGACCATGAAGTTGTCCTGATTGACGCGCAATTTAAAAAGAGTGATGCCCAAGAGCTGGTAAAAATGATCCAGCAAACCGGAAAAAAACTGACAACGATCTATATCAGCCAGTCTGATCCTGATTTTTACTTTGGTCTTGATGTGATCACGACAGCCTTCCCTGAAGCCAAAGTGATCGCTTCACCTGAAACCATCAAAGCCATCAATGAAACCAAAGACGGTAAACTGACATATTGGGGTGGAATTCTGCAAGATCAGGCTCCGAAAAAGGTCATTGTGCCAGAGCCACTGAAAGGAAATACCTTCACCGTTGACGGTGAAAAGCTGATTGTGGAAGGTTTAGATGGCCCAGCCGCAGATCGTACTTTCGTTTGGGTGCCTAAATTGAAAGCTGTTGTTGGCGGTGTTACTGTTTCTGGCAATATCCATGTATGGATTGCAGATACTCAAACCAAAGTATCACGCCAGCACTGGATGCAGACATTAGATCGCATCAAAAGCCTGAAACCTGACACTGTTGTACCTGGCCATTATGTGGGTAATGCACCGATGACGCTGGAATCAGTCACATTTACGCAAAAGTATCTGACGACGCTGGAAAAAGAGTTACCAAAAGCCAAAGATTCAGAGGCGTTGGTTGCAGCCATGAAGAAACACTATCCAAACCTTGCTGATGAATCCAGCCTTGAGCTGAGTGCCAAAGTATTGAAAGGTGAAATGAAGTGGCCTCAGTAAGTTGAAAATATAATCACACAGGATTTATTGGCATATTTCCTTTGTGCTCCATGAATAACGTTATTCATGCAACAAACTTTAAAGACGATGCTGTTATTTTAATATAGCAGCATCATTTTTTATCTAAAAATAGAATAACATTAATCAATCTCAATTGACTGCCCAGTAGAAAGATTTTTAGCATTAGGTAACCATAACCTCCCCCACATACCACTACAGTGGCAAGCATAAACATGCTGTATATTTTCTTTTTTGATGTACTTTCTAATAGGCAATAGTTTAAACGGCGAAGCATAACGTAAATGTAGCCCACCAATAACCGCATAAACTTGATCAATGCCCGTTATCTGCTTACAAAATTTGATAATTTCAATAACACCACGATGCCCACATCCAATAAAAATAATTAACCCATGTCTAGATTTATAAATTAAAACACCTTCATCTTTGACAAAGTCAGGAGAATATTTTCCTTCAGATTTTCCTCCAACAATAACGCCATAGCGTTTGTTCTCTTCTTTTTTAATCTCTCCTGAATAGACGAAACTATCATTAATATGAGTTTCGTCCTTTGAAAAAAAAGTATCAAATTTTCCGTAATCAATTTGCTTGGATAGTTTTTTGAATGTAAGTGCTTTGTTGTCCGTGATTACCCAACCATAATATCTTTCGTTTTTAACCTCAGGATGACAAATAACTTTAGCATCAGTAGAAAAAAAAGGCAGCCCACCGCAATGGTCAAAATGACCGTGTGATATCACAACCGTTGAGACCGCAGATAAATCGATATTTAATTTCTTTGCGTTATCAATAAAACTACCATCTGGCCCAGTGTCAAACAGGATTGTGGTATCTTGATCCTGAATCAGTAAACTCAACCCAGGTTTACCAGCCAAGACCGTTTTGTAAGGTGCAAGAACCTGATTTTCCAGTAGTGCCGTAATCTTTAATGCCATGATAGAGATTCTCTTCTCCAATAAACAAAGTGAGAGAATGAACGTTTTACACAAAACCTGCAAGTTGCTCTCGATTAAATCCCCATGATATTGATACCGCTGACTCTAAACCCCATCAACACTATCGCAGACAAACAAATATAAGGCCCAAACGCAATAAAATCAGGGTATGTTTTTCTTTTAAACCAAACTATCATAAACCCGAACAATCCAGATGTTGAAGACAGTAACATCAATACAGGAATCATTTCCATACCCAGCCACGCACCAATAGCAGCCGTTAATTTCAGATCGCCATATCCTATTCCCTCTTTCTTTAATATATATCGACAGACCTTATTTAATAACCATAAAAATAGATATCCTGATATTGCACCATATATCGCACTCTTGATCGATACCAAATTCTCACTGCTATTAAAAATAAGGCCAAACCATAATAAAGGTTGAGTGATAACGTCTGGTAATTGATAAGTTTTAATATCAATGATTGATAAAAAAATTAACATACTACAGAAAACCATAATTATTATACCATCCATGTTGGCTAAACTATCCTTTATTATCATCCATGAAAATATTCAACATGGCATTCGTGAATAACATCCCTGTCATTATATTCCTTATCTATTTTTCTGACCGCAATCAGAACACGAGGAATATTAATTTATCACTCAGGTGATTAGCAATAGAAAATCAGTTAAAACAGCCATTATGAAATAAATATGCGAGCCGACTCGCAAGTGCATAACGTGCTCCCTATGGTTTAAGAGATAGCTTGATCACGCAATCAGCGCTCATTTATCATGGCGATAAATCAACTTTGTGATATGGCTATTGCGCCATACCGGAAACGTCCGGAAAAAAGAAGGAAAGAAGAAATATGCGAATTCCCCGCATCTATCACCCTGAACGGCTCTCCGTAGAGACGGAAATCTATCTGAGTGATGAGGCTGCCAACCATGTTGGCCGGGTACTTAGAATGAGTAATGGGCAGCCATTACAGTTGTTTGATGGCAGCAACCAGGTTTTCGATGCAGAACTTATTGAGGTCAGTAAAAAAACAATAAAAGTACGTATTACCGATGGCAAACTGTCCGATCATGAATCACCACTAAACCTGCATCTGGGGCAAGTGATGTCCCGTGGGGAAAAGATGGAATTCACAATTCAAAAATCGGTTGAGTTGGGCGTCAATACTATTACTCCATTATTTTCTGAACGCTGTGGTGTAAAGCTGGATGCGGAAAGGCTAGAAAAAAAATTACAGCAATGGAAAAAAATTGTGATCTCTGCCTGTGAACAATGTGGGCGTAACCGTATTCCAGAAATCCGCCCGGTCATGTCACTTGAAACATGGTGTGCGGAAAACGATGGCAGCCTAAAATTAAATCTGCATCCCCGTGCCAGCCAAAGTATCAACACACTGCCACTGCCAGTGGAAAAAGTACGCCTGTTAATCGGCCCTGAAGGGGGATTATCCGCTGAAGAGATCGAAATGACGGCAAATCACCAATTTACTGATATCCTGTTAGGCCCTCGCGTCTTGAGGACAGAAACTACGGCACTCACCGCAATTACGGCATTGCAAGTGCGTTTCGGTGATCTGGGTTAAGGAGAAAGAATGATCAAGCTCGGCATAGTGATGGACCCAATTTCATCCATCAAAATCAAGAAAGACACAAGTTTTGCCATGTTGCTGGAAGCGCAGAAACGCGGGTGGGAAATCCACTACATGGAGATGGATGATCTCTATCTACATCAAGGAGATGCTCGCGCCCGTACCCGCCTGCTCACAGTCGAAGAAAACCCGCAGCAATGGTATCAGTTTGGCAGCGAACAAGAGATTGCTCTCGATACCTTGCAGGTGATTCTGATGCGCAAAGATCCTCCTTTTGATACAGAGTACATCTACGCTACTTATATTCTGGAAAGGGCTGAAGCCAAAGGCAGCCTGATCGTTAACAAACCGCAGAGTCTGCGCGACTGCAACGAAAAACTGTTCACAGCCTGGTTCCCAGAATTGACACCAGATACACTGGTGACTCGCAATGCAAAAACCTTACGTGAGTTCCATCAAAAACATGGCGATGTTATCTTTAAGCCACTGGACGGTATGGGAGGCGCTTCCATCTTCCGTTTAAAACAAGATGACCCGAATACAGGTGTCATTATCGAAACGCTGACCGAACATGGCAGCCGTTATTGTATGGCGCAAAATTTCTTGCCGGCCATTAAGGACGGGGATAAACGTGTTCTGGTTGTTGACGGCGAACCTGTACCCTATTGCCTTGCACGCATCCCTGCACAAGGGGAAACCCGTGGTAACCTTGCGGCAGGTGGGCGCGGAGAAGCCCGACCTCTGACAGAAAGTGACTGGGCAATTGCCCGTGCTGTTGCACCAGTCTTGAAAGAGAAAGGGTTAATCTTTGTCGGGCTCGATATCATTGGCGACCGTTTGACTGAAATCAACGTCACCAGCCCGACCTGTGTACGTGAAATAGAAGCTGCATTCCCAGAAATTTCTATTACTGGTATGCTGATGGATGCCATCGAAAAACGATTGGAAAAACAGCCGGCATAACCGGCTGGACAGCATTTACCATTTATAATGTTGGCTCACATACTGTGAGCCAAATTACGCTAACATTGCCAAAATAATTATCAGAAAACACATGAACCTACAGCACCATTTTCTTATTGCCATGCCTTCGCTCTCTGATCCTTATTTCAACCGTTCGGTGGTTTATATCTGCGAACACGATCAAAACGGGGCAATGGGGTTAGTTATCAATAAACCTATAGCCCAAATTTCTATCCAAAGCCTCTTAGAAAAATTGGAGATCACTCCCGAAGATAGAGACGACAGCATCAATTTAAATAAACCCGTTATGGCAGGTGGCCCACTGTCTGAAGAACATGGCTTTATCTTGCACACTCCGCAATCCGGGTTCAGTTCAAGTATCCAGATCTCTGATGAGACGATGATAACCACGTCCAAAGACATGCTAGAAGTATTAGGCACTCCACGCCAGCCCGAAAATGTTTTAATGACCCTGGGGTATTCAAGCTGGGAAAAAGGCCAGTTAGAACAAGAAATCATGGAAAATAGCTGGCTGACGGTCAGTGCAGAATCCTCCATCATTTTTCATACCCCCGTAACCGATCGTTGGCATGAAGCGGCTTCACTGCTCGGGATCAATATTTACAACCTCGCACCACAAGCAGGGCATGCCTGATGAAAAATCGCACAATAATCGCATTCGATTTCGGTACTCACAGCATTGGTACCGCTATCGGACAAGAAGTAACCGGCACAGCCAGGGCATTAAGCGCCTTCAAAGCTAAAGAGGGTTCTCCCAGTTGGCAACTCATTGAAAAACTCATCAAAGAGTGGCAACCCGATCTGGTCATTGTCGGATTACCACTGAATATGGATGGCACAGAACAACTCGTCACCGCTCTGGCGCGTAAATTTGCCAATCGTCTACACGGGCGTTTTGGCGTTCAGGTTGAGCTGCACGATGAGCGATTGACCACTATAGAAGCACGCTCTCACCTGTTCGATCACGGTGGTTATAAGGCACTGGATAAAGGCAAAGTCGATTCTGCTTCTGCTGTCGTCATTCTGGAAAGTTGGTTTGAGCAACAATATTCACAATGAAGTATGGGTGTCATTATGGAACAACATCCCGCAATACTATTCCGCCAGCAATCCCAACGATTCACGCTGTTGCCGGCTTTGCTCATGAGTTTGCATACCGCAGGCAGCACCTGTCTGCATTAATGTCGCAATTTGGTGATTTTTTCCTTCCCTGATCAAATGGCTGACCGCTTGGTTGACGACCAAAACTTCATAAATGGCGACTCTTCCCCCCTCTCTAGCCGGAAGCAGTTGTTGAGAAATAACTGCTTTTAAACTTCCTGCCAGTTGGCTGCATATCCAGCCCTTTTCTTCCGCGCTGAAAACATCAGCCAAACGATCTAGTGCTTGAATTGCTCCACGGGTATGTAATGTTGACAGAACTAAATGTCCTGTTTCAGCCGCTGTCAATGCCAAGCGGATCGTCTCTTTGTCACGCAATTCTCCCAGCAAAATCACATCAGGATCTTGCCGTAATGCACCTTTCAAAGCCGTTTGATAATCCGGTACATCCCTGCCGATTTGTCTTTGCTGTATCAGGCAATTTCGGCTTTGATGAACGAATTCTATCGGGTCTTCCAACGTGATAATATGTTTGTTGCCATGATTATTGAAGGCATTGATTATCGCCGACAAAGTAGTAGATTTACCGCTTCCCGTTGCGCCTGTCACTAATACCAGCCCACTTTTCTCTTGCAAAATCAGACGTTGGATAATGTCCGGTGCATATAATTGTTCCAGAGTAGGACATTTATCCGCGATTAACCTCAATACCATTGAAACCTGACACTGTTGGTAAAACAGATTCCCCCTGAGCCGCTGTTTATCTGGCATCTCCACCACAAAATCAACATGACCGTATTCCTGTAACTGCTGCTGTTGTTCTTCGGTCAATATTTTTCTGCTCCATACCATGAGGGTATCACCCTGCATTTCGGCCAATTGCATCTGTGGGTACAGTACACCATTGATGCGCAAAACCGGAACTTTCCCGACACAAAGATGCAGATCAGAAGCATTATGCTTTACACTAAGAGCCACCAATTTTTCCATATTCATTTTTTAATCTCCTGAGTCACTTATGAACAATATCGAACAAAATCTTCACGATGTCAGGAACCGCATAGCCCTTACAGCTCAAAAATGCGGACGCTCTCCACAAGAAATTATTCTGCTTGCAGTCAGTAAAACCAAACCTGCGGACGCTATCGCAAAAGCCATAGCGACTGGTCAGCGGGAATTTGGTGAAAATTACGTTCAAGAAGGGGTTGAGAAAGTTCAACACTTTGCCAATCATCATGATTTGGTATGGCACTTTATCGGTCCCTTGCAGTCCAATAAAAGCCGCTTAGTAGCAGAACATTTTGACTGGTGCCATACCATAGACAGATTAAAAATCGCCCAGCGCTTAAGTGAGCAACGCCCTGAAAACATGGCGCCACTTAATATCCTAATTCAAATTAATATCAGTGGCGAAGACAGCAAATCGGGCATTATTTTGGAATCACTGTCGGAACTGGCAAAGACCATAAATGCGCTACCCAATCTGGTACTACGTGGGCTGATGGCGATCCCTGCACCAGAAAGCGATTTTGAACGTCAGATGGCGATATTCCACCAAATGGAACAGGCGTTTATTGAATTGAAAACGCAATATCCACAAGTTGATACACTTTCAATGGGTATGACGGATGATATGGAAGCCGCTATCTCCTGCGGCTCTACATTGGTGCGCATTGGAACGGCAATTTTCGGTGCCCGTCAGTACAATGCTCAACCCTAAATTAACTGGCCAAAATCAACTGATTAATATGCGAGACTATTTAATGGAAAATCGTAAAATCACCTTTATTGGCGCTGGCAATATGGCTCATGCCATTATCGCCGGACTGGTCAGAACAGGTTATCCTGCCGGACTCATCACTGTCTGCTCCCCAAATACAACCCGTCGTGATGTTCTGGCAAAAGAGTATGGCATCAACAGCGAAAACGATAACATTCGTTATGCCCAAGAAGCCGATGTCATTGTTCTGGCAGTAAAACCTCAAATGATGGCAGAAGTGTGTGATTCACTGCGTTCACAAATAGATTTCAGTCATAAACTGGTACTCTCTATTGCTGCAGGTATTCCTGTTGCCCGTTTTTACACGCTGTTGCAGGATAACCTCAATATCATCCGCATCATGCCAAATACGCCCGCACTTGTGGGGCAAGGGATCAGTGGCCTATTTGCGCCTGAGCACGTCACTCAGCCTGATCGCCAGTTTACCGAATCGCTGATGAGAGGTGTTGGTAAAGTCTGCTGGGTCAATGATGAGAATGGCATCAACAATATTATTGCCGTCGCAGGCAGTGCACCGGCCTACTTTTTCCTGTTCATGGAATCCATGCAGCAAGAAGCTGAACGCCTGGGATTCGATAGCCAAACTGCCAGGGAACTTGTCCTGCAAGCGGCTACAGGTTCGGCTAAACTTGCTGAGTCACAGGCAGATCTTCCTTTTGCTATTCTGCGCGAGCAGGTAACATCTAAAGGCGGTACAACTGCCGAAGCTCTGCGCATTTTTTATGAAGGCCATCTACCAGAGATCGTATCCCGCGCCATGCAGGCAGCAATCCGCCGAGCGCAGGAAATGGAAAAACTATTTTAATTCAATCAAGTGTCATTTAATCAGGGCTGCTACATGCAATTCTTAAACTTTATCTTTCTTACCGTTCTAGATTTATATATTGCGGTTTTACTGCTTCGTGTCTGGATGCAATGGGTGCGTTGTGATTTTTATAATCCATTCGCACAATTTATCGTTAAAATCACCCAACCTGTGGTACGCCCATTACGCAAAGTCATCCCCGCTATTGGTCCTATCGATACAGCATCCATCGTGTTTGCCTATCTGATCGTTCTTCTTAAGATGCTGATACCTGCATGGCTCGCAACGGGACAATTTGTGATACCTCTCGCGATTTTGTTCCCTGTCGGACTGATTGAACTACTTACCGCAGCCGGAAAACTCATATTCTGGCTCGTCATTGCCCGTGCATTATTAAGTTGGATCAGTCAAGGGCGCAATCCGGTTGACTATGTTTTGATTCAACTGACTGAACCGTTAATGTCACCTATCCGTCGTATTATTCCTGCCATGGGTGGCATTGATTTTTCTGCCATGATTGTCATATTAGTTCTCTACGCGCTGAATGCCCTACGTTACGATGTCATGGCGTGGTTAATTTCAATGATAAGCGGTTGATTAAATAAATAGATTAATTGGATAAAAGCAATGCAAAAAGTTGTTCTCGCCACAGGTAATGCTGGCAAAGTTCGTGAGTTGGCTGATTTACTGACTGACTTTGGCTTAGATATCGTGGCTCAAACCGAACTGGGTGTTGATTCAGCCGATGAAACAGGCCTGACTTTCATTGAAAATGCCATCATCAAGGCTCGCCATGCAGCGGCAATAACGGGATTACCCGCAATAGCAGATGATTCAGGGCTATCAGTCAACGCCTTAGGTGGCGCACCGGGCATCTATTCTGCCCGCTACGCAGGTATTGATGCTTCCGATCGGGATAATCTGGACAAACTGCTGGAATCGATGCGTGATATTCCTGATGAAGAGCGTCAGGCACAATTCAATTGTGTGCTGGTCTATCTACGTCATGCAGAAGATCCGACTCCACTGATTTTCCACGGTCGCTGGTCTGGCATCATTACCCATGAACCCGCTGGCAATGGCGGTTTTGGCTATGACCCGATTTTTTATGTGCCAGAATTTGGCTGTACAGCAGCAGAGCTCAGTCGCGAACAAAAAAGTGCAGTTTCACATCGTGGACAAGCGTTGAAAATGCTGTTGGAAGCCATGCTTAATGCTTAAATTACCACCACTAAGTCTTTATATCCATATTCCCTGGTGTGTACAAAAGTGCCCTTACTGTGATTTCAATTCACACGCATTAAAGGGAGATGTACCACATCAGGAGTATGTTGAGCACCTGCTGGCAGACTTACGTGCTAACTTGCCGATGATTGAAAATCGTGAAGTATCGACAATTTTTATCGGCGGCGGAACCCCCAGCCTGCTCAGCGCCGAGGGTATGCAACGCCTGCTTGACGGAGTACGGGCGTCTCTGCCACTCTCTTCGCAGGCAGAAATCACGATGGAAGCCAATCCGGGAACTGTTGAAGCTGGCCGTTTCAGCGCTTACCAGAAAGCAGGCATCAATCGAATTTCCATCGGCGTACAGAGCTTTGGTTCAGATAAGTTGATTCGCCTAGGGCGCATCCATGGCCCAGACGAAGCAAAACGGGCAGCACATTTGGCTGCCGACCTTGGTTTACGCAGTTTCAATCTGGACTTGATGCACGGGTTACCCAACCAAACACTGAATGAAGCATTGGATGATTTACGTCAGGCGATTGAACTTTCCCCACCGCATCTGTCTTGGTATCAATTGACGATTGAACCTAACACCAGCTTTGGTTCCCGCCCGCCCGTTCTGCCGGACGATGATGCGCTATGGGATATCTTCTCCCAAGGGCATCAATTATTGACAGCCGCGGGCTACCAGCAATATGAAACTTCGGCCTATGCCAAAGCGGGTTATCAATGTCAGCATAATCTCAATTACTGGCGTTTTGGTGATTACTTAGGTATTGGCTGCGGCGCACATGGAAAAATCTCGTTTGAAAATGGCCGTATTCTCCGTACAGTCAAAACCAAGCACCCGCGCGGCTATATGCAGGGACGTTATCTAGATCAGCAAAATCAAGTGGATAATGAAGATCGTCCATTTGAATTTTTCATGAACCGTTTTCGCTTGCTGGAAGCTATGCCACGACACGATTTCAGTGATTTTACCGGATTACCGGAAAGTGCCATTCGTCCACAACTTGATGAAGCACTGGCTAAAGGTTATATCACTGAAAACGCGACGCACTGGCAGATCACCAAACACGGCAAGTTATTCCTGAATTCACTATTAGAACTGTTTCTTTAAAGGATAAACTGCACCTGAAAATATCAGGTGCAGTTTTGTCGGCAGTGTTCATTCACCCCGAAAATAGAATTTAGTATTCATTTTTCGGGGCTGATTTAATAAGGAATAATTAATTTATAGAATTACAACGCATCAGCAACCGCATTAATTTGTCGAATCATGCTGTCCAGCCCACCACCAGACAAATACCATAGATCAGGTTGCAGATAAACGATCTTACCATTTTTATAGGCATTGGTTGATTTCACTTGATCATTTTCAAACTGATCTTTTGTCAATTCGCCTGCACCAATCGCTTTGCTACGGTCGATGATAAAAATAGCATCAGGATTTGCTTTAGCAATCATTTCTGCTGTTACCACACGGGATTTTTCTTTATCGGTTGGAAGTGGTAATTCAGTGCGCTGGGCTTTCACCACATCATAAACAATCGCTTGGTTATTCGGATATAAAGTGCCTGCATTATGCAGGAGAACCAACGCTTTACTATTCGACGACCGGGCTTTTTCCTGCGCTGTGGCAATCGTTTTTTCCAGATCTGCAATCTGGGCTTTAACCGCATTCTGCTTGTTAAATAGTTCACCTAATAACTTTAAGTTGCTTTCAACAGACGACAGATAATTTTTACTGTCAGTATCTAAATTCACTGTTGGGGAAATTTTTGACAGAGATTGATAGAAATTCCCCTGACGCCCAGTAATCACAATCAGATCCGGTTTCATGCCAACCAATTTTTCTAAATCTGGTTCTTTCATCCCCCCTGCATTTTGCATATCTGCTGACATATTGCCACGCACATATTCAGGGGCATTGCTGACAGGTAATGCGATAACGCGATCAGATAAACCCAGCTTTACCAGTGAATCGTAAATCCCAAAATCAAACAGGACGATCCGCTCAGGATTCTTTTTAACCTGTGTTTCACCGGAAAGATGTTTTACTGTGACGAAATCACCAGATTGTACTATCACGGAATTAGGGGTGAATAACACTGATGGCTGACTGAATGCAGAATAGCTGGTGACAGAAAACAGTGAAGCTAAAACAACTGGCAGGATTTTTTTCATTGTTACACCTGAATTACGCAGATTAGTAATAAGTGACTCGCATTCTAGGTGGCAACATTACGATGTCAATTAAATAAGAATCAATTTCATATTGATTCTTATTTTTAGTGATGTGTTGTGATTCACTTAATAGAGTTCATGAGACTGGTGCGTAGTTGTTCCAATTGGTTAGCCTTGCTACAAACTTCACCCTTAAAGCGATTCAGCTCTTGTTCCTGTTTTTTCCATTCTGCATCAAAACCATTTTGCATCCCGCCCAATCCACCGAGAAGAGACATCAACAGCTGTTTGCCATCACCATTCTGCTCACTCTTCTTACGGCTCATTTCATTAATGCTATCCTGCAAAATACCGCCAAGACTCTGCTGAATAAGATTCTGCCCTTCGGATTCCACCTTCTTAATGGCCTGAGAGTTGAATGCAACGCCATCAGAACGAGTTTCAAGTACTTTATCAATTTGCTTATTGAGGCCAGATTCCAATTGGGATAAACGGTTACGGATATTACTCTCCTTCCCCATTGTATTGACGACAACTTTATCCAGTGCTTGACGGGCACTTGTCAGATGGCTCAATGCTTCTTTCTTTACCCATGGTAGATCCTGCCGAATAGCCTGCTGATATTGCCGAGCCTTGCCACGCTGTTCTGGATTCAATAACAGTGTTTTACCGTTACGGAATATAGAACCATCTGGCAAAATTCTCAGGTTTCCACTAGTTCCAACAATCTGCACCGACTTTGACGTGACAATAATGTCATCCTGAATTGTCGTCTGACAGTCAGAACCTGCCTGTACCTGAGCGACAAATAATAACGATGCAGCAATCGCGATTCTGCGTAACATACGTTCTCCTGATTTGCTTTGTCTGACGACACCCTGCCCACAGAGACAAGGATTTCGGCTGTTATTTACTAAGGTTTGAACTAAAAAATAGAGCGCCCGATACGCTCAGCCAATTTTTCCAATGCCGCACAACCCGCCAGTGAGTTACCGGAGCTATTTAGTTCAGGAGACCATACAGCAACCGTGAATTCCCCTGGTACAACACAGACTATTCCTCCGCCAACACCGGATTTCCCGGGCATTCCGATCCTGAAAGCAAACTCTCCAGAGCCATCATACATACCACACGTCAGCATCAGCGCATTAATCTGTCTGGTTTGCCGAAGACTTAAAATTTGTTGTCCAGAACCGATCATACGGCCTTGATTAGCTAAGTAGATAAAACATTGGGCCAGTTCAACACAATTCATTTTCAAGGCACAATAGTGGAAATAAGTTTGTAGAGCCGTGAGCACATCATTCTCAAAATTACCGAATGATTTCATCAAATAAGCAATTGCAGCATTGCGACTGGAATGCTCCATTTCTGAACGGGCAACGATATCATCATAGCAAATGTGCTTTTGCCCAGTGAGGCTACGAACGAACTCCAGCATTCTATGCTTAGGCGCACTTAACCTTGATTGCAACATATCACAGATAACCAAGGCACCTGCATTAATGAAGGGATTACGGGGAATACCCTTTTCCAGTTCCAACTGTACTAATGAATTAAACGGCTGTCCCGAAGGTTCCGTTCCCACTCGCTGCCAGATATCCTGCTCTTGATAGCGCGTCATCGCCAGTGTCAGGCTCAATACTTTGGAAATGGATTGTATGGAAAAGCGCTTTTCCGCATCTCCCGCTTTAAAAACCTGCCCATCAACCGTACAGATGGCCATCGCCAGATTATTTACCGCAACTTCTGCCAAAGCAGGTATGTAACCTGCCACTTTTCCTTGGCCAATCAAAGGGCGTACTTCATCTAAGATATCTGCCAATAACGAATTAGAGAACCTTACCTTCACCACTTTTTCTCCAGACAAACAAGGGCCCCAAAGGAGCCCCTGTATACAGCGTTATTTCTGTATAAAACACTATTTTTATGCAATAGCGAATCAATCCCACCACACATCAAACAATTCTGATAGGGCAACGTCTTCCATACCGCGATCTTTCAGCCATTTCTCCACCAACTGGCGGTGTTCTTCGGTACATTTGCCGATTTGCTGTAGGCAGATCAAACCTTCCCACTGTAAATAGCCGCTGGCATCCAGTGCCAGACCGTTTGGTTCAACCAGCTCTTCAATAAAGGCATCAACTGTGCTGTCAACGATATCAACTGGTGTATTGGCTGGGAAATTCCACTTTACGGAAAAACCAAGTTCCTGAAATTCATCAATATGCAATTTTTTACGCAGACGACGACTACGGTTTTTAGCCATTATTTTACCCTCTTAAACATTAGATCCCATACGCCATGCCCCAAACGCTGACCGCGCATCTCAAATTTCGTGACCGGACGTGAATCAGGACGTGGTACATAATCACTATTTTCCGACACGTTGCAATACCCTTCAGCCTCGCTCATCACTTTCAGCATATGTTCAGCATACGGCTGCCAGTCGGTTGCCATATGGAAGACACCACCGATTTTCAGCTTACTTCTGATAAGTTGGGCAAACTCAGGCTGTACAATCCGACGTTTGTTATGACGGGCTTTATGCCACGGATCAGGGAAGAAAAGCTGCACCATTTCCAGACTCTGTTCCGGTAGCATATTTTCCAAAACTTCAATGGCATCATGACACATTACACGCAGATTACTGAGATTTTCATCTTCTGCGGAAGCCAGACATGCACCTACTCCCGGCACATGAACTTCAATCCCAAAAAAGTTTTTCTCTGGATTCTGGCCTGCCATCATCACCAGAGATGCTCCCATTCCGAAGCCAATCTCCAGTACGACAGGCGCTTCACGACCAAAGAGTTCGCCCATATCGAACAGTTCCGGCTGATAATCCATGCCCATCCTCGGCCACACATTATCAAGTGCTTGCTGCTGACGACTCGTTAACCGGCCCTGCCGACGCACAAAACTGCGGACACGGCGCAAAGCCCTGCCATTTTCATCATATTCCGGTGAAATTACGTTATTTATCATGGTACTTTTTATCAGTTTTAAAGGCATTTGCTCAGGCGTCTGGGACGTTATGTACCACAGGGTTGCCTAAAGAGAGCGCAATTATGCAAAGGTGGCTGATTTTATCAAGTTCAGTGTCCATAAGCACAACTTTAATGCTGATTTGCGTAGCGCTTCGAAACAAAGTTCGGGTTTACACTGAGGTTACACTATGTTGCAATCCTGTTCACGAAACAATGATCATCTATAAAGACAATTATTCTAATGATGGAAGCCGAGCAATTTTCACAGGCGGTACTTAAATGGTATCACCGCTATGGTCGCAAGACCCTGCCGTGGCAGTTGGAAAAAACGTCCTATCACGTCTGGCTTTCAGAGGTGATGCTACAACAAACGCAGGTCGCGACTGTTATCCCCTATTTCCAGAATTTTATTTCACGTTTTCCCGATGTTGCCTCACTGGCCGCCGCACCATTGGATGAAGTTCTGCATTTATGGACGGGTCTGGGCTATTACGCACGCGCCCGTAACCTGCACAAAGCGGCTCAGCAAATTGTTGCGATACACAATGGTCAATTTCCGACTACCTTTGATGGTGTTATTGCCCTGCCCGGCGTTGGCCGCTCTACCGCAGGTGCCATTCTTTCACTGTCTCAGGGAAAACACTTCCCGATTCTCGATGGCAACGTGAAGCGCGTTCTGGCTCGCTGCTACGCCATTGCTGGCTGGCCGGGGAAAAAAGAAGTGGAAAACCAGTTATGGGATATCAGTACCCGTGTTACCCCGGAACAGGGCGTCGAATACTTTAATCAGGCGATGATGGATTTGGGCGCAATGATCTGCACCCGCAGCAAACCCAAATGTGAAATCTGCCCACTCAATGCAGGCTGCATCGCCTACGCCAATCATAGTTGGGCAAGCTATCCAGGGAAAAAACCGAAACAAACCATCCCTGAGAAAACGGCCTATTTTTTATTGATGCAGCATGGCGACACAGTTTGGTTGGAGCAACGTCCACTTTCAGGCATTTGGGGCGGGTTATTCGCATTTCCACAATTCACAGATCAGGCTTCACTGGAACAGTGGTTGAAAGACTCCGGTATCTCTCACAGTAAACCTGATCAACTGATCGCATTTCGTCATACATTCAGCCATTTTCATCTCGATATCGTACCGATTAAAATCGATATTTTATCTTTTGATTCCTGCATGGATGAAAGCAAGGGACTTTGGTATAACTTACGCCAGCCAGCAACTATTGGATTGGCAGCTCCCGTTGAATACCTTTTGCAACAGCTGGGATAAACTTCGCCCTATTATTTTGAGGATTTATTATGAGCAGAACTATTTTTTGTACTTTTTTGCAACGAGAAGCCGAAGGCCAAGATTTTCAGCTCTATCCAGGAGAACTGGGCAAGCGCATTTTCAATGAGATTTCTAAAGAGGCGTGGCAGCAATGGATGAGTAAACAAACCATGCTGATCAATGAAAAAAAATTGAACACCATGAACCCAGAAAATCGCAAACTACTCGAACAAGAAATGGTGAAGTTCCTGTTTGAAGGGCATGATATTAAAATCGACGGTTATACACCGCCGGAAAAATAATCTTATAACGCCTTATCATTGGGTGACACTACAGATAAAAATCACCCAATTAATGAGATAGGTTCATAATATTATTATGCATTAACATAAAATAAGAGCCTCTTTATCGGGCTCTAACACTGATGACACCCCAATACCTAACGGCATTGTAAAATGAAAAGACTGCTGGCTCTGATTCTTCTCACTCCACTCCTGATTTCCTGCTCTAGCAAAAAAGATATTGAATACAATGAAGCATACGTAAAAGATACGAATGGTTTTGATATCTTAATGGGGCAATTTGCCCATGACATTGAAAACATTTGGGGCTTACAAGAAGTTTTAATCGCAGGCCCTAAAGATTACGTAAAATACACGGATCAATACCAAACTCGCAGCCATATCAATTTTGATGCGGGAACTATCACAATTGAAACCTTATCGCCTATTGAACCCTCTGAACATTTACGCAAGGCGATTATTACCACCTTGCTGATGGGTGACGATCCTGGCTCTGTTGATCTTTATTCTGACATCAATGACATTCAGATCAGCAAAGAGCCATTTCTTTATGGGCAAGTTTTGGATAATGCGGGTGAGACAATTCGTTGGGAGTGGCGTGCACGTCATTTTGCAAATTACCTTCTCCAGAATAAATTACAAAAACGCCAATCAGGGCTACATATGATTTGGACCGTCACTATTCAATTGGTTCCTAATCATTTAGATAAACGGGCACATAAATACCTGCCGATGATTCGCAAAGCCGCCATCAAATATGGCGTTGATGAATCCCTGATCCTTGCCATTATGCAAAATGAATCCAGCTTTAACCCTTACGCTGTCAGTCGTTCTGATGCTCTGGGATTAATGCAGGTCATGCAGCATACCGCTGGACGGGATGTCTTCAAGATGCAAGGAAAATCCGGCCAGCCTAGCCGCAGTTATCTCTTCGATCCTGAAAATAACATTGATGCAGGTACCGCATATCTATCGATCTTGCAGAATATCTATTTAGGGGAAATCAACAACGCAACCTCACGTCGATATGCCGTTATTACCGCCTACAATGGCGGCGCTGGCAGTGTATTGAGAGTGTTCTCCAGTGATAAGAAAAAAGCGGCACAAATCATCAATACCATGGCACCTGGTGATGTTTATGAAACACTGACCAATAAACATCCGGCTTCTGAATCACGCCGTTATTTGATGAAAGTGAATAATACCCAGAAAGTCTATCGTCGATAGTTGATCATCGGTATCAATGAATGGAGAGGCACTATCCTCTCCATTATTGTTTAAATTTATAACCACTTGAACAATTTGAAAGCACACAGATAAAATTATGTAGAAAGTCGTTGACGGATTTAGCTGAATACGGTTTAATTCGTCCCCGTTAGCCCGGATAGCTCAGTCGGTAGAGCAGGGGATTGAAAATCCCCGTGTCCTTGGTTCGATTCCGAGTCCGGGCACCACTTCAACTTCCAGTGAAGTCCAGCCAAGTAAAACAATTCATACTAAATCCAGTAAAATCAACATCCATTCTTATTTTTACGTCTAGTTTCGTCTGTTGCAATCAAGATGCAGCGAAGGGCATAATTCGGGGCACTTACCGTTCGATTAAAGGAATGCCCTTAATAATGAAACTAAACGCACGACAAATCGAAACTGCAAAACCCAAAGAAAAAACCTACAAACTCGCCGATGGCGGTGGCCTCTATTTAGAAGTCTCGTCACGTGGCTCAAAATACTGGCGCATGAAGTATTACCGCCCGACCGATAAAAAAGAAGACCGACTGGCGTTCGGTGTCTATCCGACAGTATCGTTAGCCGATGCCCGTGCTAAACGTGATGAAGCCAAAAAGCTGATGGCTCAGGGTATCGACCCCAAAGCCGAGAAAAAAGGCACACCAACGCCCGCCAAAATCAATTCGTTTGAACAAGTCGCCCGGGCATGGCACGCCAGTAACAAACGCTGGAGCGACAGCCACCGTCAAAAAATATTGCGCAGCCTTGAGCAGTATATCTTCCCGCATATCGGCACCCGCGATATTACCACATTACGTACCAGCCAGCTTTTAGCGCCGGTCAAAGCCATTGATGCCGAGGGCAAACACGATATCGCGCAACGACTGCGGCAACGTATCACGGCCATCATGCGCTACGCCGTCCAGAATGACATTCTGGAATCCAACCCGGCTAATGACATGGCAGGCGCACTCATCACCACAAAATCCCGTCATCACCCCGCCTTGCCCCATGAATGTTTACCTGATTTCCTGAACCGATTGTCTGCTTACCGCGGACGCTTACTGACCAAAATCGCGGTAGAACTGGCGCTGCTGACGTTTGTCCGCTCCAGTGAGCTGAGATTTGCCCGCTGGCAGGAAATCGACCTTGAAAATTCAGTATGGAAAATCCCTGCCACAAGGCAACCGATTAAAGGCGTTCGCTTTTCTGAGCGCGGCATGAAAATGAAAACGGATCACATTGTACCGTTGAGCCGTCAGGCGGTTGGTCTTATCAACGCCTTACACGAACTGAGCGGCAACTGCGACGTGATGTTCCCCAGCGATCATAATTCCGCGAAAGTCATGAGTGAAAACACGGTTAACAAGGCATTACGCGCGATGGGGTACGATACTCAAACCGAAGTCTGCGGGCATGGCTTCCGCACAATGGCGCGCGGTGCAATGGGTGAATCCGGCCTGTGGAGCGATGACGCCATCGAACGCCAGCTCAGCCATATCGAACGAAACAACGTCCGGGCGGCGTATATTCATACATCCAAACATCTGGACGAACGGCGGCTGATGGTGCAGTGGTGGGCGGATTATCTGGATGCGAACCGGGAAAAACCCATAACACCGTATGACTTCGCCAAACCACTGCGTGACAGGAAAAACCGCTAGTACAATTTGCAACCCGCTAATTTTCATCGGGAGAAAAACAATTAACGCTGTTCATTAAGTCTTGCTTTTTAAATAATTCGCCTGTCATCAAACAACGTCCACGGTGAGCGCTAAGGGACTCGGTAACAGGAGAGTGAATATGACAATGGCAGCATTAAAAACAAGTTTGATTCGTTTGCCGGAAGTGCAGCGCAGAACGGGTTACAGCAAAGCGTGGATCTACAAACTGATTAGCGATGGCGCATTCCCGCAGCAGGTCAAAATCGGACCTCGCTCAGTGGCCTTTATTGAAGCAGAGATTGATGACTGGATCGCCCAGCGTATTGCAGAATCGCGGGCGGCATAACACAGAAAAGACGATGACATAAGAAACGTAACATAAAACACAACGCCCCAGTGTGCTGGAACACATCTGAGGCGTCTGACCAACAACCATTAAGTGAGGTAAAACGATGGCTGATACACAGCATACCCAAACTCGTCCCAAATTTACAGTTCAAAAAACATCAGGCAGCCAAAAATCGCTTGATCTGATCCAGACCGTGAAAGCATCTGCGATGTATTCGTGGCAAAACCTGCTGCCCACTTGCGGTATTACTGTTCCGGCAAAAGGTAAACATGGTGCTTGCCCTGTTTGCGGAGGTACCGACCGTTTCCACTTTATCGACGACCATCATCACGGCAACTGGCACTGCCGCCATTGTGATACCCCTAACTATGGTGATGGACTGGATTTAGTGGCAAGAACCAACCGGATCACGATTATTGAAGCAGCCAAAGTTGTCGCGGATGCACTGGCATTGCCTTTGCCTGAACCCAAGCCCGCCAAAAAAACCACTTATCCCACACAGCCCATTGCCGAAAGCATCGCGGCACTGATAAAGCAGACTATCGCCGGACAATCGCCCTATTTGACTGCAAAAGGGCTGCACTGCCCAAATCAGCGGTTACTGTTCGATAATTCGGTTTTATTACCGCTGACAACACTGGATAAAAAAATTACCGGTGCACAAATCATCAAAACCAATGGGGAGAAAAAATTACTGTCTGGCAGCCAGAAAAAAGGGGCGTTTATTGCCGTATCAGCGCTGGAAGCGTTCCCCGACACGGTGATCATTACCGAAGGTTACGCCACAGCCCTGACCGTTAACCAGTTACATCAAGGCAGCGCTCTGGCGGCACTGGATGCAGGCAATTTATTTTCTGTCGCCAAAGCCGTTAGGGAACGCTGGCCTGACACAAAAATCATTATTGCCGCAGATAATGACTGGCATCGCCCTAACGAACTGGATAAGCACGGCAAACCGAAAGTGAATATCGGCAGGATCTCAGCAGAAAAAGCAGCGCTGACGGTGAATGGTTGGATTTCTTTACCACCGACAGAATATAAAGCCGACTGGGATGATTATCGCCAACAACACGGCATTGAGGCAGCACAACAGGCATTCAGTAAGGCGTTATATCAGGTGAGAGAACCGATGAGCAGTGACGCAATAGAAACCCGTCGTTATGACAACGTCGAGAGCATTTATCCAAATCGTAAAACAAAGTTACCACTCTCAGTCGGCTCTGAGGGCTTTGATGCGCAGCTAGACTACGTGGTTAAGGGCATTATTCCGGCGCATTCCCTGTGCAGCATTTACGGGGCGAGCGGTTCATATAAAAGTTTTCTGGCGGGGGCATGGGGTTGTCATATTGCCACAGGTAAGGCATGGGCTGGAAAGTCGGTTGCTCAGGGTGCTGTACTGTACGTGGTCGGTGAAGGTGGGATCGGTGTGCCCCGACGCATCAAAGCATGGGAAATCGTCAACGGTCAGACGGTTGAAAATATGTATCTGATCAATACTCCCGTCTTTCCGGCCTCGCCTGCCGAAGTACATGAGCTGGTGATTGCCGTCCGGCAGGTTGAGTCTGAAACAGGCGAACCGGTACGCCTGATTATTCTGGACACTCTTGCCCGCTGTTTTGGTGGTGCTGATGAGAATGATTCAAAAGATATGGGCGCTTTTGTCCGGGGCTGTGACGAACTAAAAGCCAGAACAGGGGCAAGTATTCTCGTGGTTCACCATTCCGGCAAAGATGAAAGCAAAGGCGCAAGGGGTTCCAGTGCCTTTCGTGCTGCGCTGGATGTTGAATACCGGATCAATCGGGAAGGGAAAAAAGGCGGTGCGCTGGTTATAACCTGCACCAAAATGAAAGATGCCGAAGAGCCGGAAACCAAAGCCTATGACATGCGTGTGGTTGAACTCTTTACCGATAAAGACGGTGAGGATATTACATCACTGGTTCTGGTTGACAAGCCGCGTGATCCGGTTGAGGAGGAAGAAATTGAACATATCCCCAATAAAACAGATAACCACACGACATTATGGCAATGTATCCGGTCGCGCACTGCCCTGAAAGAACCTTGTTCTGTTGCCCTTATACGTGATGATTTAAAGGCGATGGGAGTGAATGTGAAGAATTTCAGCCGTTGGTTAACCAAGTTAGAACATGATGGACTCATTACCCGCAACGGGCAGGAAATAACCATTATCAACCAAAACAATGCAGACTAGATAGTGAGTAAAAAAATGAGGAATTACGAGAAAATAGATTGTGATACTCACCGTATTCCTCATTTCTCGCGCATATATGCAGAAAAAGCGAGGAACATTAATTATATTGATTTTTAAAGATAAATTAATCTCCATTCCTCACCTATTTTTACCCTGAGGCAAATAAAAAACGAGTAGAGAATTGAGGAGCAGGTGAGGAATTAAATTGTTTTTTGGCAGGTGTTTTTCGGCTCTCCGTGTTACCGGGCTAATGTATTAGCCCGGTAACACGGAGAAGACAAGCGCAGCGCGTCAGTGTGGTTTTATTAAGCGAGAAACTCTTTCTGGCTGGCAATCAGTTTAGCACCACATGCCGTGCGCATTCCTTCGACTGCAATCGCTTTTCCATTATTTTTTAAATTCTCACTGCCCTCGATAATAGGAAAAACTCCCTCGCATTTTGGGCACTCAACTAAATCTGTTTCTCCGGCAACGGGAATTCCTTTATAAGTATAACCATCTACAGTGGTAATTACTTTTCCACCGTGATCGGTGGTGTCGTTTAATAGAATAACGGCTTTGGTTGCCATATTGAACCTCATGTATGAAAAATTTAGTTATCAATGATTGATATCAACCACAACATCAGAAACTATAAATAAATCATGGAATGTTCTGATGCTGAGGTGGTTTTAATAAATATTTATTACTATTCCAATTGGGATGTATTATTTATTTTCCAATAATCAATAGAATCCCTATCTAAATCAACCTTACCATCAGGATATTCAACTCTGGATGGTTTATTACCTCCTGGTATAATAATTTTTGGCATTTTAGTTTCATCTAAAGTTGGTATGTATTTTATTTTCCATTCATTTTTTTGCTGTAGAATTAATTCAAAAAAGCTTAGTTCCCTCCCAGAATAAAGACCTATTTGATTAGTATTACCTGTAACAAAACTTTTTCTTAAGACTGGATAAATAGTCGGCCTATAATCAATGATATTTTCGAATTTTTTCATGTCACTAGGTTTTCTTGCACCATTGATATATACATTTATTCCTGCCCTACCTCGCGATACAGCATTCTTCATCAGATGGCTAACGTTAGTATACTCAATAGCTAATTCAATATTATCAATCTGCCATTGACACCAACCTCCACCATTAAGAGGTATTTTTTCTTTAAAATAACCTGTTACAGGATCTACTAAAATATTAAATCTGTTCCAGTGATATTTAGGTAAGTGATAGAGTGTTCCACCTGCGGTATTATGAGTCGCAAGACACCTATTTGAAGCATAAATGCTGTCTAAATTAGGTTTCGTATTTGGAGGAGCAATACCTTCGACTGTAATCCATTGATTTTTTTCAGGTGGTGAAAATGGTTCAGACTTATCTTTATAAGTCTGCCAGTAACTTGAAATAGTATTAGATATGAATTCACATCCTGTTAAGCACAGGACAAGTGGTAATATTGTTAATAGTCTGAATATTAATTTCATTATTAGCCTCATATTATCCTTTTATCGTTTCTCAGAGTAACGTTGTAAGGCTATTGGGCCTCTTTTATCGTTTTTAGTTACTTCTAGAGTTATCATTAATTGATTATCTATTTCTCTTAAGAAATAATATTCTCTGATTTTTTTTCTTTGAAATACTGCGCGAATCGAATGCGGCTCACTTTCAAGAAATGATAAATCTTCCTGCTTCCTTTGCAATTTTTTATCCGGTGAAAGAGTGCACAGTTCTCGCAATCTCTTATCAATATATTCAGCATATAAGGCGCTACTATGGTCAAGAAGGCCTGTCCCACGCTTGCCTGTAGGATTTTCGTCACCTTGAAAAAATGAACGTACCTCTTGCTCTCTGTATTTATCTACTTTGGTCTGTTGTTCAATAAATTCTTTAGTCTCTTTTCTGGTTTTTTCATTTAACTCCGGAAGTAAATACAGTTTTGACTCTGAATTAGGGAGAGCATAAAAGTAAACTAATTTACCATGATGTAAAAAGGACTCATCCTCATGGTTGAGGAATTTGATACTTTTTGCAAAAAGCCGGCTAGCAGGTATTATTGAACCAATAGGTGTATCAAATACCTCGATTGTGTATCCTAAAAATTTAGAATCAGTTTGAAGAGCTATATTATCCATATCTTTTTTAAAGGGTACAGAAGGAACGAAATCATCTTCATTAACATGACGATAGTGAATAATTTCAATGAGTTCCTGCACTGCACTTTGGGTGAATAAACGCGGCATACCGTAGGTATAAAGGCAGGGATTATAGGATTTGAGTTGTGCGCTATGTAACAAGGCGAGGGCACCACCCAAACTATGACCGCAGATGAATAGTTTTTTATTTTGTGTTAACTCAATGATATGTTCAAATACTGTTTTTCCATCGTCTCTTTTAGGTACTTGGATTTCTGTGACAAGATGGAAGGCATCCCAAAAACCTTTATGAACTTTCCCTTTTTCGCTAAAACCACTACATACACCTTTAGGTGTACAGCCTAATTCTAGCGGCTGGAATGTTCCATCTGTGAGAAGATCCTTTGTTTCCGTCATTTCAGTACCACGCCATCCAATAATAACTTCCTTCTTGTTTGCTACGTAAAAAAGTTGGGTGTGACCCTGAGGAATTTTTTGTTTATTTGAGTCAATGTAGACGACCTCAGTATAGCGATCACTAAATGGAACATCATAAACCACTGGGGAAAAAGATTGGTCATTGACCCTATGAGGTGAACGTGACAGATCGAGCAACTGTTTTTGGAAGAGGTTTGTGACTGAACCTAAGTAATTTTCAGTATCTTCGGCATAAGTTAATATACTCATTAGTGAGAGGTTATAAGCATTAACTAATGAATAGTCTTTTTGATGATGTAACAACAAAGACCATGCCCTAAATGGACATACTTCAATAACATAGCGATATTCGCCTAAATATGATGGATAAACTTCAAGGCCCTGTGGTTCACTATCAGGAAAATGGTAGCTTGGAAGAGGATTTTCTTCTTTCCATTTTTCGATAACTGGCATTTTATCAACCAATTCACCAATCTTTGCATAATGATACTTGCGGCCTGATTCCAAGCTCCCTTTAAAAACTGGTGAAATGGCTTTCATGGCTTCGGTAGAGCGAGTGTATTCACTGTTACGCTTCGTTCTCAGTGGGCGTTTTTCCATTTCATCTGCAAGTTCTTGCCCACTGAGAAATAAGCGTAAAGGAGAAGCCAATAATTGCTCTTCCTTGATCATCCCATTCCCATCTGTTTTCCCTGTACGTGTAGTTTTGCTGTTTTTTAATGTATAAGGCATATTGGTTATGGGTTTATTATGTTCATCGACAAGCTGAATTTCTATTTTGTTCTTTAACATAGCCTGACAATCATGACAATAAATCGAATTTGCATTACTCATCAATCTTTCTCCTGTTCTTTTTCTTGTTCCATCGCCAACAGATAATCCTGACCAGAGATTTTCTCAACGTATTAGCCCGCTTCAATTTTTTGCTGCAACCACTGCTCTATTCGTAGTTCCAGACTACCCACAGGCTGATCCAGTTGTTTCGCCATCTCACCGTGGTTTTCCCATAAATCATCATAAAGTGAACTGCTTAACACTTTCAGGCCGTAAGGGGATCGCAACCAAACAGCAAGCAGGTGCTCGTCCAGTATAAAGGGGATTTCACTGTTACCTTCTCCACATGTTTCGGGACGGTAAAACTGCATCGGCTGTGGTATGTCGATCATCAGTTCTGTGACAGGCGATAGCATCAGTGACCAATCACTGGGTGTGAATGCTGGGAGCATCGCACCAAAAACGCGGGCATCCATAATGCGAAATAACACCTGTTCGCCATTCATTATCACCAGTTGCCGGTATTGCCAGTGAGCAAGCTGTTCCTGCCATGATGTATAACTGCGGTATGCCCATCCCCAACTGTTATCACTGAGTGCGTGGCGATCTAGTATTTCCCCTATCTGGAATAACCCGTGGCTTTTTGCCTGTACCAGCCATGGGCTTTGTTTCAACATCTTGTGCATTGGTGTACCACTGTAGAGCGGAAATGCTTGTTCGACCCAATCATTGCGATAAAACTGATCGATCGGATTGGGTTGCGCCAGAGAATTGAGAATAAAGAATACGGGCGCGTCATTCGGTTTATTCAGCCATGTCTGCCAGCTTAGTGATGTTTCAATCATCGTTGCTTCCATCGTCATGGTTATTCCTTATTAGCGGGTTTAATCACCGGACTGACATCCTGCTGAGCCAGTAATGGGCAGTATGGATGAGCCGGAAATTCCACCATCGACAACGGCTCGACACCTTCCGGCAGTTGCAGTGCCAGCCCGCGTCCATTGCCGCCAGAGCCTTGTCCGACATTCAGCGGTGAACAGAAAATGCCGCCGGGCGTAACTTTGAGAAAACTGCCGCCCACTTTCAACGTAATTTCTGCCGCGGCTTCCAGCACCACCTTGCCTCCGCTTTTCAGGTGAATTTCCTGCCCGCTGTCAATCACGGTCGCATCGCCGGTCTGGATATGCTGGCTGCCGGCAATCCGGTGCGACACATCCTCTTCGGTGGTGATTTTGCGTGAACCGGCGACCTGATGATGGTCATCAGCACGGATATCGTGATATCGGTTGTTGTCAATGCGCTGTTTCTGGTCATGTTTGATGTGCCAGTAGGCATCATTTTCGATATACGCGGTAAAATCTTTCTGGCCGTGGAAATAGATTTCCTCGCTGCCCTTTGCATCCTCAAAGCGCAGTTCGTTAAAGCCTTTGCCCTTGTGGGTTTTGGTCTTAAAGGTGGTACGGGTTTTGGCGGCGGGCAAATCCAGCGGCGGGCGGTTCAGGCCATTGTAAACACAGCCGGTGACAATCGGTCGGTCGATATCCCCGTTGAGGTAAGAGATAATCACCTCCTGCCCGATACGCGGTATCGCCATAAAACCATAGCCGTTGCCGTTCCAGCCCTGAGCCACCCGCATCCAGCATGAAGCGCTGTCATCCGGCTCGTCATAGCGATTCCAGTGGAAATGGACTTTAATTGCGCCGTCTTTGTTAACGAAAATTTCTTCCCCTTCCGGCCCGACCACTATTGCGGTTTCATCACCATCGGCTAAGGGTTTATAGTGGAACGGCGGACGCCAGTCGGCAAGACCATCAATAAAGCTGAAGGTATTGCTGAGTGTCGTACCCTGCCCGCTGTTATCGCCCAGCGCTTGTGGGCAATGCCCGCGATGGCTGATGGTGACGATTTGCCAGCGGGCGTTGAACGGTTTGTGCGGGTGATTTTTTATCTCGAAGATTTTGCCCGGCCTGAGTTTGATGCAGTTACTGTTGCCAGTTCCGGTCTGTTTCTGATTATCCAGCGCTTCCTGCCGGTATTTTAAAAATGGTTTGGCGGCAGCATCTTTCTGAAAGCGTCCGTAACTCTCAAACACGGTGTAAGGGGTCTGGCTGCCGAAATCGCGGAAGCCTTCGCTGCTGTGCATATGGGAGAGATGATAGCGCGGGTTTTCTGGGGTGAAATCTTTGTGGAAACTGCGTTGCGGACTCATCCCGACGCCCAGTTGCACCTGATAAATGGTATCAACGCCGTAGGCTGTTTCTGGCTGAGGCTGGTATTGCAGTGGCAAGCCGGCAGTCATCCCCAGGTGGCTGTCACTGAAAAACAGCGTTTCATCCTCAAACCAGAAACTGATACCTTCTTCCGCAGCTAACCGGCTGAAAAACGCATAATCTGACTCCCGTTTCTGAGTGACATACTCTCTGTCCTGATGCGCATCGTAGAGTTTTGAATCGGCTTTTACCCGGTGCTTTTTCAGCAGGCTGTTTAATATCGCCGGGGCATTTTGCCGATGATAAATCCGGCTGTCCTGATTGAGCGTTAAACGCCAGCAGACAGGGCGAACAGTGACGGTATAGCGCGTCTTGTGACCATCGGTGCCCACCCAATTTGCGTGGGAAACAATCCCGGTGATTTTGCGCTGCTCTGTTTCACCATAAAAAATCTGCAACACCGCTTCCTGCATCAGCAACGAGACCAAATCAATTTCCGCCTGCGGCTTAAAGGGGTTCGCGTTACCGGCCCTGACCAGCGTCAGGTTGAGAGTAAACAGCTCAGAGAGTTGTTCTTGCAAAGAAAAATCGCCGACCGCAAAGGTGTCTTCCGGCACACCCGCGATACGGCAGGTAAAACGTAATCCACTTTTCATTTTTATTCCTTATCGGTTATGACATGCATGCCTTACAGGGCCGGGCGTAATCCATCGACGTGCCAGAACTGCCATAGCATTTCACTGTTGTCCGGGGTAAAAATTTCCAGCATGACGAACGTGGACTGGCTGATAAAGCAGGCCATCGCCTGATTGATTAACCGGCTGAAACGGTACATCTCGCCGGGCGTGTGGTAACAACCGGGATTCAGCGTGAGCGATAACACATACCCACGAACCGGTTGCCCACGCTTTAAGCGGTCAGTCAGGCGTTCTTTTACCTGCACAATGCCGTCAATGTGTTGCTGGAACTGGCGGCTCAGCGGACGGTTGGTCTCGCTATGCGGGTCAAACAGGCGGAGAAACTGTTTCAGGCTATCGGTGGCAAATAACATCATCGGCGGACTGGAGAGGCAGGAGAGCAGTGGCCAGCCGTTATTTTCCTGTAACAATGGCGGATAATCGGTCACCACCGGAATAATATTCTGCACATCAAAATGGGACGGTGCACTTTCCGGCGTCACGGTAATTGCGCCTTGTTCCAGCGTCAGTGCCTGCTCATGGTAGCCGATGAAAGAGCACGAGACAGCAATATCCGGCAGATTGTTTGCCGGATTGCCGGTCAAATCAAAAAAGCACAACCGGTGCCGGGTTCTGCCCAGAAAATCAGATTCAGTCTGGAACTGGTAGTAAAACGTGTCGGGCTGTGCATCGTCATCGAAAAAACGCCCGGTGGGAACAAACTGCTCAATCGGCAGCCAGTGATAAGGCGTGCCACGCTGCTCACTGTCTTCGGGCTGCACTACCACCTGAACCTCCCGCAGCCGGTACAAGCACACCGATCCCCCCAATGGCAGCGGATAGCGGTGATTGCCGGCTTCCAACCGAACAGGCGGGCTGGCCTGGTTTTCCAGATGGATCGCCGGAACACAACCCAACAAAAATGCCCCCTCAACATCATCCAGCGGCAATTCGCCCCCGAAACGCAAAATCAGCTCAAACGTGCCATCGTCATTCAGCGGGACTTTTGCGCAACTGCTGCTGATATCCAGCGTGACAAAGTTATAAAGCGCCGGCAACGCATAATATTCCACCAATGGTTGCAGGCCGGAATAGGGACTTTTGGCGCTGGGCAGCAACGGTTCGTCAAGCAAGCCATGCCAGCCATCAGGAAAACTTTTCATTGTTCGCCGCTCACCCTGTGTGTTCAGGCTAATATCACAGATATGTTGATCCAGCCACAGGCTGAGCTGGGCGGCGCGCTCCGTATCAGTGCCAAGGAAAAAAGATAAGGCTCCGCTTTGCCAGAAAGAAGACGCCGAACCGGTTTGGCATAGTGTCAGGATGATTTCACTGTGAGTACCCGTTTTCCTGACTGCGCGCTCCTGGACAATCAACGGTTCAATATGTAAAGGACGGCAGGTTTTAAAGTTGATCAACTGCCCGTTAAGGCTGGCAGACACCGATGTACTGATCGGGATCTCGGCAGTGCCCTGATGTTCATCATCCGTGGGCGTAAATTGTACTATCGTCGTCGGTGGAATAGGAGACAGGGCTAACGGCCAGATGCGGGAGAGAATACCGTGAACAATTTCGGGCAAACTATCCTCCAGCTTGTCCCGCAGATTGGCAATCAAAAACGCAAAGGCTTCGAAAACACGGGCAATATCAGGGTCATGAGAGGAAACCAGAAACTCAGCCAGATGCGGTGACTCTTTCGCGATGTGCTCAGCCAGCTCTCGCAGGTAAGCGCGCTCTTTTAGATAAAGCGATTCTTTGTTGTTTTTCATTGAATTTAACTTGTGTTTTATCAATTAGGCTTCGGTATCATGCTGAATCTCAGCGAGATAAAATGCATAGCTGAACAGAAAAGCACATTTATTCTACACATTAATCAATCAAATTAATTAACGAATTAAATCCAGTTTTTGGCTGGTGCTGGCAGAATATAGGGGGATCATCGGAATATGCACGGTAATTCAGGCAAAAATCAGGCTGGCAGGAATAGTTAATGGTTTGACTCTCGCCTGTCTGACCGTTAATATCTTTCTCTACAAAAATGATCCCTCGCCTGTCAGGATCGCCTTCGGGTGGCGAGTGAAAACTCCCGTAGCCTGCAAGGGAGAGCAAGCATTGCGGTACATCTGCCCACCTTTGGAAGCAGATATTGTCAGACATAAACCCCTTGTCTGGTAATGAAGGTTTCTTAAACTAAAAATACGCCCAAAAGGTGTTTTTATCTTGTCGCCGAAGGGTGTTGAACGTGGGTTCATACACTGACTTTTCAAATCAACATAAATCCTGTTTATCTTCAATGAACAACAGGATGGCTTTTGCGCATCCGTTCATACTTTTATCTATCCCTGTCTGAATTATTCAACAGACAATTTTTTTACCGCTAAACCATTAACGCATGACTACCGTTTGACATTGAATCTGGCGGCGTTTTGCTGTACCCGTTGGTATTTCAACGCTTACATAGCCTTTGCTGATTGTTCGAAAACTCAAGGCGTCACTTTTTGCGGTTTACCGCTGAAAGTGACGCCGCAGCCAAAGCACCACGCAACTCTGACAGGCTCACGCCTGCTTCACCACTCAGTGAATCTGACACTGCATTTTTAGATTAAAAAAGGAGAACTTGACGATATCGAGGCTGGCTTTTTTTGCCAGTGGGGATGACCTGCTTATGCAGGCGGCAGTACCGCGTACTCAACCGATACCCCGCAATACCTCAACCTGCGTTCACTCTGGCGCACAGATATCGATCAAGGGCAAAGCAGGTTTTTCTGTTTTGCCAGAATGGTCGCGCGCCAGAGATTGCATGTTGTCAGGTATAGATCGCGGGAGAAGCTGGTGAGTCGATTGATTAAGGAATTAAAATTTTTTGCCCGGCAAGGCGGCGGCAGCCATAAGACCTGCCATGATCGCATTCGGATTGCTGGACGCTTGGGCGCGTTGTTATTGAGCCTGAATATTCAGGTTAAAAGCCTTAATAATTTGAAAGCCAAGCATGTAGAGCAGTACGTTGATGCCCGTTTGTCTCAGGGAATTGCCAAACGAACAGTGCAAAATGAAATGGCTGCGCTGCGTAATATCTTTCGCATGGCAGGCCGAGAAAAACTGGAGACCTCGCCACGTTTGAGTAATCAGGCATTGGGATTAAGCGGAACCAGCCGAGCAGGAACGAAACAAGCTATCCCTGATGCTACATTTCAGATTGTTTATCAGAAGGCACGTGAACGTGATGCCGGATTTGCCATCACACTGAAACTCGCCCGATTGCTGGGGTTACGTTCTCAGGAAGCAGTGCAATGCAGTGCTTCGTTAAAAAGCTGGCGTAAACAGTTGGAGCAATCAGAACCGAAACTGCATGTTGTCTTCGGTACAAAAGGCGGAAGACCAAGGCAAACCCGTGTATTGAATGTTGCAGCGGTAAAAGAGGCTGTAGAGCAGGCCATTGCTATCGCAGAACAACGTGGCGGCAGATTGATTGATAAGCCAGATCTCAAACAAGCCATAAACTACTGGCGGGCACATACCACAAAAATCGGTTTAACAGGTTGTCATTCTCCCCACAGTTTGCGCTATGCGTGGGCGCAGGATGCACTGAATTATTACCAACAAAATGGTTTTAGTCGTCAGGAGGCAAGAGCACTGGTTTCAATGGATTTGGGGCACGGTGATGGTCGTGGGCGTTATGTTGAGCGGGTTTATAACCGTTAAACTTAGTG
>NZ_JAQRFO010000147.1:0-500 GCF_028598775.1 Xenorhabdus aichiensis | reverse complement strand
AGTGAGCTGACAGGCCGGGCGTTGGACTGGGCTGTGGCTAGAGCGATTGGTTTTCAATATGGTGAATATAAAATAACTGTAAAAGACGAAATGCCAATTTATAGAAAGAAAACCTCCGTTTGGAATTATTACTGTCCATCAACCGACTGGGCACAGTGTGGGGAGTTGATTGATACCTATCTAATCGAGTTAAACAACCACGTTACCAGCGAAAATGAAGTAGAGCACTGGGCAACCTGCATGGATGAATATATTTATGGTTCAACCGCATTAGAGGCTGCATGTCGTATTGTTGTTCATGTCAAATTAGGCGACGAGATCGACATCCCTGATGAGCTGGAGGGGGTATGAGTTTACTAACTGAATTTAATGGGTGTAATTCCACCAAATTAAAATGTGGAGGCAAAGTGACAGACGAACTCAAGCCGTGTCCGTTTTGTGGAAGCGACGTTTTGTCGATAAATGGGATCCGCCCCTGTAATTTTGTGGAGTGCTACGGA
>NZ_JAQRFO010000146.1:0-511 GCF_028598775.1 Xenorhabdus aichiensis | reverse complement strand
GATTGCTGGATAGCGTTCAAAAGCAATTTGGATTCAGACAAGGAAAGCCCAGTGTCATTTGGGGGATCATTCTGTTTTTCTATCGTGAATAGTGTCTCAGTATGACTGTGACCTGATTTAGCGGCCACCGCTATTTGGATCGTGAATTGCATGATACTGTCCTCCGGGGAATGACTATTTTATATCCCCGTTTTTTAGCCGGTGACGCAATTTATAATACGTAGAAACACCTAATCCCATGTTATCGCAGGCCAGCTTTAATTTTATACCTTTTGCTCTTAGCGCATCTATTTGAGGCAGTTTACTGATATCCGCAGGCGGTCGCCCAGTGCGTTCTCCACGCTGTTTTTTCGTGGCAATCCCTTCGGTTTGCCTTTCCCGAATTAAGGCACGTTCAAACTGACTGAATGCAGACATCATATGCAGTTGCAGCTCTTGCATGGGTGTGCTCTCGTGAGCACTAAACGTAAGCTGCTCCTTCAGGAATATCAATGTAATGCCTTGCTGACGT
>NZ_JAQRFO010000145.1:0-524 GCF_028598775.1 Xenorhabdus aichiensis | reverse complement strand
CATTGGCAAAATCCAATGGTCAAGGTTTAGCAGCCTTGTCACTCATAGACACTGGCAGAAATTTTGCCAGTGTGCCTGTTATCGCCTTTTCAATGGTGGTTCAGGCAGGGGAGACGTAAGTCTCGCTGGTATGAGTGCCAGTCTGCTAACCCTGTCTGAATCGCCACCATCAATGATTAATTAATGGAAGGGGTAGCAGGAATGAATAACGTTAGAAATGACTGGCATCAGGCCGATATTATTGCTGCATTACGCAAACGCGGTACAACCTTAGCGGCTCTCTCCCGTGAAACGGGACTCAGTTCATCAACATTAGCAAATGCACTCAGCAGGCAGTGGCCTAAAGGCGAATGGATCATTGCGAATTATCTCGGCATCCATCCCTCAGAAATCTGGCCTAGCCGCTACTTTGATAAGCAAGGCCAATTAATTGAGCGCAAAGTTCGCAATAAGCCACAGGAATAGCCCGCTTCAATTTGTGATCGACTTCGTAAAAATGATAATTTTTTATTTAAAGCCCTGAG
>NZ_JAQRFO010000144.1:0-534 GCF_028598775.1 Xenorhabdus aichiensis | reverse complement strand
TACCACGCCAGCAACATCCCGCCGGGGGCGCTGCCGGGCAGCAAAACCCAGATGGCGTTCCGCTCCAAGACCCACAAGGGAGAAGGGTATAACGAACTGCTGTTTGAGGATGCGAAAGGCAGTGAAAAGCTGGCGCTGCATGCGCAGAAGGACATGCACACCACGGTGAAAAATGACCAGAGTTTGGTGGTGGAAGCGGGTGACCGGACGCTGACCCTGCAAACCGGCAATGAAACCAAGAAAATCGAGCAGGGCAGTTTGTCCGAGACTGTCTGCCTGACCCGCAGCACAGCGGCGAACACGATACAGGTGAAGGCGGAAGCCGGCAAAGGGGGCGCGGGTACTCAGCTGTATGAAGCGCAGGATGATATCACCCTGAGGGTTGGCAGCGGCACCATCCAGATGACGAAAACGAATATCAAAATTTCGTTTGGCGGCGCCAGCATTGAGCTGAATGGCAGCGGGGTCACGGTGCTGGGCGGCCAGATTAACCTGAATAAATAACACACTGATTTTTTTACCCGTAGCACAAGA
>NZ_JAQRFO010000143.1:0-578 GCF_028598775.1 Xenorhabdus aichiensis | reverse complement strand
ACACCAGCCTCGCCAATGCGGGGCTTTTTATTACCTGAATTAATAGGAGGGTTTATGAAAATCATTCGAGTAACTCTCGATATAGAAGTACCAGACGATGCAACAGACAAAGACATTCATGATTTTGTAGATGTTGCATATGGTGAATGTAATAGCATGAAAAAAGATAACCCCGTAGTGAAAAATTATGATGTTACCGACCATGAATGGGAATATTTATAACATGAAAACGCAAGGATTTATGGAGTGGATTAAATGTAGCGACAGGTTGCCTGAAACATATGATGACATATTGCTGGTTGTGGATGGCTCTAATGATATTCATGTTGGATATTTTATTTTAGATGAATATGAAGGCAAGTGTTTCCATTCATTAGGAGAAGATTTGTTTTTTAAAATTGAATATGTAACCCACTGGATGCCATTACCCGAACCCCCGAAAGGAGAATGATGATGCATATCGATCTGAAAAAATATCCAAAATTAAAAATAGGAGATAGGGTCATTTTAAAAAATGGCGATAAAGGTTATGTGGACAGTTTTTTAAATAGCGGTGGCTATGATTGCATGATGGACAG
>NZ_JAQRFO010000142.1:0-585 GCF_028598775.1 Xenorhabdus aichiensis | reverse complement strand
TGTGTTGCGGCTCGCGAATGTTTTGGTTCGACCGCAACAATCCTAATGTCATTTTCTGCGACATCCGGCGTGAGAGTCATATTCTCTGTGATGGACGGGAATTGAATATTGAGCCGGATATTGTCGCTGATTTTCGCGCCCTGCCATTTGCCAGTAATACATTTCAGTTGGTTGTATTCGATCCGCCTCATCTGGAACGAGCAGGTGAAAACGGTTGGCAGCGGAAGAAGTATGGTGCACTGGATAGAACGACATGGCGCGATGATTTAACTCAGGGATTTAAAGAGGCGTTTAGAGTGCTGCGGCCATCAGGAACGCTGATTTTCAAATGGAACGAAACCCAAATCAAAACTAGCGAGATATTAGCGCTGACATCTGAATCACCATTGTTTGGCCACCCATCAGGAAAACGTGCAAATACGCACTGGGTGGCATTCATGAAGGAGGATGCATGCAATACACACCGTGGAACCCCAATCCCAGAGCAGTTCAGAGAGTCAATGACCCGCTCCCCGTTCCTACCCAATGTCGCTGCTGTCATAACCACGTAACCATCGCCCATCACACGGAGGTGTTTGGGTACAC
>NZ_JAQRFO010000141.1:0-594 GCF_028598775.1 Xenorhabdus aichiensis | reverse complement strand
AATATTCTCCCGCATCAATCAGAAACTATTGCCGCATATTTACCCTGCGACCACGATAATGGCGGGCTATTGCGAATAACGGCATTTAACGCATTAAACGCCTGCTGTAATTCATATGGCAATTCACCATCCGGTGGCAGATCGTCATGAAAATGATCCTCGCCATCTATTTCAAGTGGGTAATTGGGTTCGCAGATAACCAACTGTAATTCTGATGGTTTAATCTGATGCTCATCGCAATAGTCGTCGAGGTCATCCTCATCCATGAAATACTGATCAGTATCAAAAATGACTAGCGGGGTTTTTCTATCCCATTGCTGACGTTCCATTGCGTTAAATCGGTTTTGGCGTTTTGCTGTATGACAAAGTTCACAATAATCACGTTTTGCTATAATTGGGTGGTCAGGGTTATTTTCACACTGACGATGAGTGGCCCCACAGTAACGGGCCATCCGCTCATCATCACCCCAAAATTGACCATCGCGAGAGACCCAGCCAGTGACAGTTTTAATACTGGCAGCCTCTGGTGAGTCGTACATAATTACAGTTTTAGACATACAATTTCTCCCGCCACTGAGGTAGCGTTAGTTAATG
>NZ_JAQRFO010000140.1:0-601 GCF_028598775.1 Xenorhabdus aichiensis | reverse complement strand
AATGCGGCAGGAAATATTACCTTTATGCGATTCTCTTATTACCCCTGAGCGTTCATTGTTAATAGTAAAGAACGCAGATTCATTTATTTTCCTATCTTTTTGCTTCAAGAAATCTGTGACTAATCCAAATGCCATATCAAGGTCTTTCTTGTTCGGTACTTCGATTGTTACTTTCATATTTGACTCCATTAATAAATTCAATATTGTTAGTAGGTGACTGATCACCCCATGTATCCCAGCCGGACATTGGATATCGGGCGAATAATTCAATGCGTGGTACGTCGTCTCCATATAATCGCTCTAGCCTATGGTGAACTTCCCTCGGTTTCTGGCTATGCTCACCCAGACAGGAATAGACAACTTGTTTCACACTGGCGTTCTGGCGCGGCAGTCCGTTGCCTCTGATAGCGATCAGTACATCCTCTGTGTTACTGCGGGTGTAGTTGCCTCCGTTCATCCGTGTTTCAGTGTTGAGTAGTTCCATGAAATCCCAACTATCGAGTATCCTTTCCTCCTGAATAGCCTGATCAATCCTTTGCATCGCTAGCTTGTTCAGCTTCACCCATGTAAACAGCTTCATTGTCTTAACCGTGAATCCCCA
>NZ_JAQRFO010000014.1:0-99635 GCF_028598775.1 Xenorhabdus aichiensis | reverse complement strand
TCGAGCCTGTTCCATCCATTCTTGATGCGTAATGATCAACCATTGCCAAAGCCAACAACACCGATGCCTTCTCTAGATCTTCTGACGAAACCGCCAGCAGAAGAAGAGCCCGTCGATATGTTTGCCCTTGAACAGATTTCACGTCTGATTGAAGCGCGCCTGAATGATTATCGCGTCAAAGCGGATGTTGTTGGGTTCTCACCAGGCCCGGTTATTACACGATTTGAATTGGATTTGGCTCCAGGAGTTAAAGCTTCCCGTATCTCCAACTTGTCGCGTGACCTTGCCCGCTCACTTTCTGCGGTGGCGGTTCGTATCGTGGAAGTGATTCCGGGGAAACCTTACGTAGGTTTGGAATTACCGAATAAAAAACGCCATACAGTTTATCTGCGTGAAGTCTTGGACTGTGAAAAATTCCGCGATAACCCATCGCCATTAACTATCGTTTTGGGGAAAGATATCGCAGGTCAGCCAGTAGTTGCTGATTTGGGTAAAATGCCTCACTTACTGGTCGCAGGGACAACGGGATCGGGGAAATCAGTGGGGGTCAACGCAATGATCCTCAGCATTTTGTATAAAGCGAAACCGGAAGATGTCCGCTTTATCATGATCGATCCGAAAATGCTCGAATTGTCGGTTTATGAAGGCATTCCGCACTTATTGACGGAAGTCGTCACTGATATGAAAGATGCGGCGAATGCGCTGCGTTGGTGTGTGAACGAAATGGAACGTCGTTATAAGTTGATGTCAGCTTTGGGCGTGCGTAATCTCGCCGGCTATAACGATAAGATCAAACAAGCGGAAAATATGGGGCGCCCGATCCCCGATCCTTTCTGGAAACCGGGTGACAGTATGGATGTAACTCATCCTATGCTGAAAAAAGAGCCTTATATCGTTGTCATGGTTGATGAATTTGCTGATTTGATAATGACGGTAGGGAAAAAAGTGGAGGAGTTGATTGCGCGTTTGGCTCAGAAAGCACGCGCCGCAGGTATTCATTTGGTGCTGGCAACACAGCGTCCTTCTGTTGATATCATTACAGGGCTGATTAAAGCAAATATCCCGACGCGCATCGCATTTACCGTTTCCAGTAAAATTGATTCTCGTACTATTCTTGACCAAGGTGGGGCAGAATCATTACTTGGCATGGGGGATATGCTTTATCTGGCCCCAAACTCTTCCATTCCTGTACGTGTTCATGGCGCATTTGTTCGCGATCAGGAAGTTCATGAAGTTGTCAACGACTGGAAAGCCCGTGGCCGTCCTCAATATATTGATAGTATTATCAAGGGTGGAGAAGACGGTGAAGGTGGTCTGGGATTGGATAGCGATGAAGAATTGGATCCTCTGTTTGATCAGGCGGTTCAATTTGTGACCGAAAAACGTCGGGTTTCCATTTCCGGTGTACAACGACAGTTCCGCATCGGATATAACCGAGCAGCCAGAATTGTCGAACAGATGGAAGCACAGCAGATTGTCAGTACCCCTGGTCACAATGGTAATCGTGAAGTTTTGGCGCCTCCGCCGCATGAACATTGATAAGTCACTTTTAAATGCGGTATCGGCTATTAATGCTGATCATAAATATGAATTGAAGGTATCTCGCACATGAAAAAACTGATGTTGATTGGTTGTCTGATGATGGGTGTGAGTGTGGGTACTGCATGGGCTGATGCCTCGCAGGATCTACAAGGTCGCTTGGGTAAGGTGAATAGCTTTCACGCCAGTTTTACCCAAACCGTCACTAGTAGTGATGGTTCAGCGATCCAAAACGGTGAAGGGCAACTTTGGGTCAAACGTCCTAATTTGTTCAACTGGCACATGACATCGCCTGATGAGAGTGTCTTGGTTTCTGATGGCAAAACACTGTGGTTCTATAACCCATTTGTTGAACAAGTGACCGCTAATTGGTTAAAAGATGCTGCAGGCAATACACCATTTATGTTGATTGCACGTAATGATTCTGCTGACTGGAAGCAATATAACGTTGTACAAAGTGGCAATAATTTCGAGTTGACACCCAGTAACGCAAATGGAAATTTGAAACATTTTTCAATCACTGTAACGCCGGAGGGGACTATTCAGAAATTTACAGCGGTTGAACAGGATGGACAAAAAAGTGCTTATCAATTAAAAGGGCAGCAAAATACCCGTGTTGATGAATCAAAATTCAAATTCACCATGCCAGAGGGCGTCACGTTGGATGATCAGCGTTAGTGAGGTTTAAGTGAACAATCTTTCACTCGATTTTTCACAAAATGAATTTCAGCCACTGGCCGCGAGAATGCGGCCAGTCACATTAGATCATTATATCGGTCAGCAACATTTGCTGGCGGAAGGCAAGCCTTTGCCAAGAGCAATCCGCGCGGGTCATCTTCACTCCATGATTCTGTGGGGGCCACCAGGAACGGGGAAAACAACGCTGGCTGAAATTATTGGCCATTACGCGCAAGCCGATATCGAGCGTATTTCTGCGGTTACATCTGGTATCAAAGAAATTCGTGAATCCATAGAGAAAGCGAGTCAAAATCGTAATGCAGGTCGCAGGACTATCTTATTTGTTGATGAAGTCCATCGATTTAATAAAAGTCAGCAAGATGCCTTTTTACCGCATATTGAGGATGGCACGATCACGTTTATTGGTGCGACAACCGAAAATCCTTCCTTTGAATTAAATTCAGCCTTGTTGTCACGAGCTCGTGTCTACTTACTGAAATCACTGTCGGCAGCCGAAATTGAGCAAGTGCTTTTTCAGGCTATGAATGATAAAGAACGTGGCTTCGGTGGGCAAAATATTGTGTTGCAGGACGACACCCGTCAGATGGCCGCAGAATTGGTCGCAGGTGATGCTCGTCGTTCATTGAACTTGCTGGAAATGATGTCAGATATGGCGGAAGCCAATGCACAGGGGCAACGAGTTCTGACACCGGAGTTACTGAAAGAGGTCAGCGGGGAACGGAGTGCGAGGTTTGATAATAAAGGTGATCGGTATTACGATTTAATCTCAGCCCTGCATAAATCAATACGTGGTTCAGCGCCGGATGCTGCGCTTTATTGGTACGCCAGAATCATTACAGCAGGCGGTGATCCGCTTTATGTTGCCCGTCGTTTATTAGCCATTGCATCTGAAGATGTGGGTAATGCTGACCCGCGAGGTATGCAGGTAGCCATTGCCGCGTGGGATTGTTTTGCACGAGTAGGCGCGGCAGAAGGGGAACGGGCGATTGCACAGGCCATTGTTTATCTCGCATGCGCTCCGAAAAGCAACGCGGTTTATATGGCATTCAAGGCCGCGATGGTGGATGCGCAAGATAAGCCGGATTATGACGTTCCTGCACATTTGCGCAATGCGCCTACCAAACTCATGAAGGAAATGGGATTTGGTGAGGCATACCGCTATGCCCATGATGAACCGAATGCTTATGCTGCTGGTGAAGTTTATTTCCCACCAGAAATGCGAGAGACTCGCTATTATCATCCGACAGCCAGAGGGCTGGAAGGTAAGATCGGTGATAAATTAAACTGGCTAATTGAACAGGATCAAAATAGCCAGATAAAACGCTACCGCTGATGCGATTGATACGGTAAGGTTTATGCGGTAAGGGTATATGTGTCGGCTTGGTCAATCCGAGCTGATTTCACCACTTTTTTCTCAATAACAATTTTTTCAATAACAAGCACAGGAATAGCATGCTCGATCCAAATATGCTGCGTAATGAGCTAGACGCAGTCGCCGAAAAACTGGCTCGCAGGGGTTATACCCTTGATGTGGAGACGCTGTGTAAACAAGAAGAGCGTCGTAAAGTTTTACAAGTTGAAACTGAAACCCTGCAAGCAGAACGTAATTCCCGATCGAAGGCTATTGGTGCAGCGAAAGCCCGTGGTGAAGATATTGAACCACTGCGTCAGGAAGTGAATCAGTTGGGAGAAAAACTTGATTTAGCGAAAGCTGAATTGGAAATATTGCAGGCAGAGATCCGTGAGCTTGCATTAAGAATGCCTAATATTCCCGATGATTCTTCTCCTTATGGAAAAGATGACAGTGATAATCAGGAAATTAGCCGCTGGGGCGAGCCACGCCAATATGATTTTGAAGTTAAAGATCATGTATCACTGGGTGAATTAACCAACGGTCTTGATTTTGCCGCTGCGGTAAAATTAACGGGTTCGCGTTTCGTGGTAATGAAAGGTCAGATTGCTCGTCTGCACCGTGCACTGGCACAGTTTATGCTGGATCTGCATACCGAACAGCATGGTTATCTGGAAACTTATGTACCTTATCTGGTTAACCATGAAACGCTGTATGGCACTGGTCAGCTGCCTAAATTTGGTGAAGATCTGTTCCACACCAATCCATTGGAAGAAGAAACCGGCAGCAACTATGCCTTGATTCCAACTGCGGAAGTGCCGGTTACCAACCTTGTCCGTGGTGATATTCTGGATGAAAGTGCATTGCCACTGAAAATGACGGCGCATACACCTTGTTTCCGCTCTGAAGCGGGTTCTTATGGCCGCGATACTCGTGGCCTGATCCGTATGCACCAGTTTGATAAAATTGAATTGGTTCAGATTGCCCATCCTGAAAAATCAATGGATGCTCTGGAAGAACTGACCGGACATGCAGAAAAAGTATTGCAGTTATTGAAACTGCCTTACCGCAAGATGTTGCTATGTACGGGTGATATGGGCGCAAGCGCAAGAAAAACTTACGATCTGGAAGTTTGGCTGCCAGCGCAGAATACTTATCGTGAAATCTCATCATGCTCTAATATGTGGGATTTTCAGGCTCGTCGTATGCAAGCACGTTTCCGCAGCAAAGATGACAAGAAAACCCAGTTGGTGCATACACTGAATGGTTCTGGTCTGGCTGTGGGCCGTACTCTGGTTGCAGTGATGGAAAACTATCAGCAGGCAGATGGCCGTATCGAAATTCCAGAAGTATTGCGTCCTTATATGAAAGGGCTGGAATATATTGGTTAATTACCTATTATTCTAAATAATAAAAAAAGCGCCGTGTTGGGCGCTTTTTTTATCGGTAATGATTTATATCCATCCTCTTTAAGTTCCTTTTGTAAAAAATATTTTATATTGAACCTATCAGTTTTCAGATTCTTTTGATTCTGCATAAAAGATACTACGATAAGACGTATAGTAAGCTGCCAAATAAATAGGTATGGTAATAAATAGCCCTAAGCCTAATGGGATTATGGAAAGAGTGATGGTCATATTCATTAATAAGAAAAAGATAAAACCACCAAGAAGATTTTTTTTCACTGCATTGAAACTCATTGATATAGCATCACTGAATTTTAAGCCATTAATGACAATCAGTGCAGGAGCAAACCAAGTATAAGCCAGCCCAAGGATAGAAAAAAACATTATGGCAATATAGGTCAAAATAAATATAAAGAAAATGAGAAGAACCATGGCTATATCAATCTCACTACCTTGTCCGATAAGGTAAAATTGATATATTCCTACGCTACCGATAACTATGGCTGCGAGTACTCCAACAGTTAAAATAAGAATAGTGAATATGCCGACAGCTAGTAGTGAGCCAAAATTTTTTTTGAATCCATGGAAAAATAATCCTATATTAAAACTACCCTTTTTTCTATATTCCTCACAGATAGCCATAAAACCACCCATGAATACAGGTGCAATAAATAAAGCAATGAGGTTGATAAATGGGACCAATAGGATAATGGTAAAGCAGATAAGATAAAGGAAAAGCAATAGTATCCAATTACCAAGATTGGGTTTAACTATTTCCCATGAGTTGCTAACCCATTCTATTGCGGCATTGGCTCCTACTGCACGCCCATTAAGAATAAATGTCTCCTTATCTTTGGTTAAGGAAACATTTCTCGCCCTTGAACTGAAATCAATATTTTTATTGTTCATTTTTTATTCTTCTAAAGGGTGTTATTTATTGATTTTGAGTTAAAATTAAGGTGGTTATCTTTCATTATTATTCCTTGTTATTGGTTTATTTTTTTATCTATTCAAATAGATAATAATGTTACAAGATAGAAAAAAAGCGCCGAAATAGCGCCTTTTTGCTTATCGATACTTATTAAAAATTCATTAGCTGATTAAACTAGACTTCTGTTCTTTCACTTCTTCCGTATAAAAAATACTGCGATAAGTCGTATAAAAAGTTGCCATATAGATGGGTATAGTAATAATCAGACCTAAAAAGAATGGGATCATGGAAATACCAACCAGAATGCCCACCAGTAAGAAAAACAGGAAGCCACCGAACAGGTTTTTCTTCACTGCACTCAGGCTCATTGACACCGCTTCACCGAATTTCAGATCATTAATGATAATCAGGGCAGGTGCGAACCAGCTAAATGCAAGAGCAACCATGCTAAAGATAGTTAAAACAAGGATTGCCAGCATTATAGAAGAAAGGCTACCTAGTAACAGTGCTGGATCTGGATCGGCATACTGGCTGGCTAAAATCAGTTGATATATGCTTGTACCACCAATAATGACAGCAGCGATAACACCAAGCAGGTATATACCAAAGACTAGCCCACCAACAGCAACTAGTGAACCAAATTTATTTTTGAAACCGTGGAAGAGTAACTCTATCTCAAAGTTACCTGTTGTTCTCTGTTTTTCAGCGGCAGCGATGAAACCAGCAATAAACACAGAACCAAGTAAGGCAGTAAAAAAACTGAGGAATGGAATAAATTGCAAGCCTGCAATGATAACCATATAGATGAAGGTCAGCAGTATCCACATCATTGGGTTTGCTTTAACCATTTGCCATGCATTGCCAATCCATTCTATTGCTGCTCCAGCCCCTACTGCTCGACCACCAGGAATGAATGTGTTCTTTTCTTTGGTTAGGGAAACGCTTTTTTCCCCAGAATTGAAATTGATATCTTGATTGTTCATTTTTTTCCGATTTATCTTATTGAACGATAATTGCCAAATTAATTTTCTCTACAATTATCCCATTAACACATTTTGTTAGAGAAACTGATGAATTATCATATAAAAATTACTGTTCAACAAGCATTAATTGTGATTCTGATCGGGGGATTAATATACTAATTTTGCCTGTTTTGCAGAATATACAGAATTTTTTATTTCTTTTGGTTATGCTGATTATGTATAACCAATTGATTTATTTAAAAATAAAACAAATCACTTATGTTTCGGTATGAAATATTGTATATTTTTAGATGAAAATGTTTTTGTCGGGGTAAATCTAAGTTTTAGTTTATGTATTCCTATTTAACATATGGATAATGAAAATCTCATTCTATATTTGAATGATAGAATAGTCATTTATATGTATTATTGGTTATAGTTAGTCTATGTAACTAAAAACATGACTGAAAATACCTAAATTCCATTATCTATTTTAGATAATACCAGTCTGTCGGCAGCCTGATATTATGGTGTTTTATTATATTTAATAAAAAATTAATTAATTGGTTTCTATCTGGTTATTTTTTAGAAAAATCTGGCTGCAACTCAGTGTTGAGCCAGGTTATATTAAATAAAGAAAGTAGGAAGGGGATTTAATAGATTACATGGTGCCCATAACTCACTAAAATTTCTTTTACTCGTTCCATTATTGCTTTTGAAGGAGGCTTTACTCCTTCTAATTTATATTCTTCACCCATGGCAATCCATTTATGTTTGCCAAGTTCGTGATAAGGTAATAATTCAATTTTTTCAATATTATTCATATCCTGAGTAAATTCACCAAGCATATGGACAGATTTATCATCGTCTGACCACCCCGGAACCACGACATAGCGAATCCAGGTCTTTTGATTGCGTTTTGCCAGATAGTGGGCAAATTCGAGCGTGCGATGATTGGAAACCCCGATTAGTTTTTGGTGAATTTCATCATCAAGCTGTTTTAAATCCAACATAACCAGATCGGTATCGTCCAGCAGCTCGTCAATGATGAGATCATAACGACGAACAAAGCCATTGGTATCTAAACAGGTGTGAATGCCTTCTGCATGACAGGCTCTGAACCAGTCACGGACAAACTCAGCCTGAAGAATAGCTTCTCCACCAGAAGCGGTAACGCCACCACCGGAGGCATTCATAAAATGACGATAAGTTGTCGCTTCTTTTATAAGTTCTTCAACAGTGACGGTTGTACCACCGTGGGTATTCCATGTATCGCGGTTATGGCAATAAAGGCAACGCATCAGGCAACCCTGGAAAAACACGATAAAACGGATACCTGGGCCATCAACGGTTCCGCAAGATTCAAAAGAGTGGATGTGACCAAGTACAGACATGAAGGCGTTTCTCCAAAAACTGACAGGATAATAAAGGCCCCAATTGTGAAGGGGCCTTTAGTGTATGTCATTTTATTTCAATAGAAAATAATGACATTTTTGGACAATGCTATTTTTCTTAATCATATTGTCTGGGTAAATGTACGTGTGATGACATCTCGTTGTTGTTCTTTTGTCAGCGAGTTGAACCGCACGGCGTAACCAGATACACGAATAGTCAATTGAGGATATTTCTCCGGGTTTTCCATCGCATCCAGTAGCATTTCACGGTTCATCACGTTGACGTTCAGATGCTGGCCTCCTTCGATATCTGCTTCATGATGGAAGTAACCATCCATCAGACCAGCCAGATTTGCCTTGCGTACCTCATCGTCTTTACCCAGTGCATTAGGCACGATAGAGAAAGTATAGGAAACCCCATCTTTCGCATAGGCAAATGGCAGTTTGGCGACAGAAGTTAGTGAGGCAACCGCACCTTTTTGATCACGTCCGTGCATTGGATTAGCACCAGGGCCGAATGGTGCACCCGCACGACGTCCATCAGGCGTGTTACCGGTTTTCTTACCATAAACCACATTAGAAGTAATGGTCAGTACAGACTGAGTGGGTACTGCGTTGCGATAGGTTTGTAACTTTTGAATTTTCTTCATAAAGCGTTCAACCAGATCACAGGCGATATCATCGACACGCGGATCGTTATTACCGAATTGTGGATATTCGCCCTCAATATTGAAATCAGTAGCCAAGCCATCTTCATCACGGATTGGAGAAACTTTCGCATACTTGATTGCAGACAGTGAGTCGGCCGCTACGGAAAGACCCGCGATACCACATGCCATGGTACGGTAAACATCACGGTCATGCAGTGCCATCAGTGCCGCTTCATAGCTGTATCTGTCATGCATATAGTGGATGATATTTAAAGCAGTGACATACTGTTTTGCCAGCCAATCCATGAAATGATCCATGCGAGCCATGACTTTGTCATAATCCAGCACTTCGTCTCTCATTGGCTCTTCTTTCGGGCCAACCTGTATTTTCATTTTTTCGTCCACACCGCCGTTGATTGCGTACAGCATGGTTTTTGCCAGATTGGCACGGGCGCCGAAGAATTGCATTTGCTTACCAACAATCATTGGGCTGACACAACATGCGATAGCATAGTCATCGCTGTTGAAATCAGGGCGCATCAGATCATCGTTTTCATATTGCAGGGATGAGGTATCGATAGACACTTTCGCTGCGAATTTTTTGAAGTTGATTGGTAGTTTTTCAGACCACAGGATGGTCATGTTAGGCTCTGGTGATGGCCCCATAGTATAAAGTGTGTTCAGGAAACGGAAACTGTTTTTGGTAACGAGAGTACGGCCGTCCAAGCTCATGCCTGCTAGTGATTCCGTTGCCCAGATGGGATCGCCAGAGAATAACTCATCGTATTCTGGAGTACGCAGAAAACGAACCATGCGCAGTTTCATGACCAGATGGTCAATCAGTTCTTGAGCTTCTTGTTCTGTCAGTCTGCCTGCTTGCAGATCGCGTTCGATGTAGATATCCAGGAAGCTGGACACACGACCGAAAGACATCGCTGCACCATTTTGCGATTTAACCGCTGCCAAATAAGCGAAGTAAGTCCATTGCACGGCTTCTTTCGCTGTGATCGCCGGGTAGGAAATATCACAGCCATATTTAGCCGCCATTTCTTTAATCTGACTAAGAGCGCGGTGCTGTTCAGCGATTTCTTCACGCAGACGGATAGTGGCTTCCAGATCTTCACCGTTTTCCAGTTTTTCCTGTAATGAGGTGAATTGAGCATATTTTTCATCACGCAGGAGGTCGATACCGTACAGAGCAACGCGGCGGTAGTCACCGATGATGCGGCCACGGCCATAGGCATCAGGCAAACCTGTCAGTACACCGGATTTACGGCATTTCAGGATATCAGGTGTATAAACATCGAATACTCCCTGATTGTGGGTTTTGCGATAGTCAGTAAAAATTTGTTTCAGTTTTGGGTCTAGTTCACGGTTGTAAGCTTGACAGGAACTCTCAACCATTTTGATTCCACCGAATGGAATAATGGCGCGTTTCAGCGGTGCTTCGGTTTGCAGGCCTACGATTTGTTCTAGGTCTTTGGCAATATAACCCGCATCATGAGAAATAATTGTAGACGCAACATCAGTATCAAAATCAACCGGCGCATGGGTGCGGTTTTCGATTTTGATACCTTCCATGACTTTTTCCCACAAAATATCAGTCGCTTTTGTGGCGCCTGCAAGGAATGTTTCATCACCTTCATACGGAGTATAGTTCTGCTGGATGAAGTCACGAACGTTGACTTCATTTTTCCAGCTACCCTCGTTAAAGCCTTGCCATGCTACAGAGAATTTTTCATTTAACTCGGACATGATATTTCTACCTTTTAACAGTGGAACTTTTAAGAAACCTGACGTGGAGGCGAATTAATATTTTTGGCCGCCACGTAAATACATGAACCAATAAATCAACCCAACCAATACCGCACCGCCAATAATATTACCTATCGTTACAGGGATCAGGTTATCAGTAATAAAGTGTGAAACGGTGAGTTGAGGAAATTGTTCGGGAGTGGCTCCTACTTTTGCCCAGAATTCCGTTGGGGCAAAATTTTTGATAATGATCCCGAACGGAATTAAAAACATATTGGCGATACTGTGTTCAAAGCCACTGGCGACAAACATGGCAACTGGCAGGATCAAGGCAAACAATTTATCGCTCAGGCTGCGCCCGGCATAGCTCATCCAGACCGCGAGGCATACCATCAGATTGGCCAAAATGCCTAAACATACTGCTTCAATAAAGGTATGGTGCATTTTATGATCGGCAGTCTGTAATACGTTCAGCCCCCAAGAACCATTAGCGACTGCATATTGGCCTGATTGCCACATTAAAATGACAAAAAATAGTGCGCCAATCAGATTACCGATATAAACGTTAATCCAATTTTTGAGCATTTGTGACCAGGTGATACGGCCTGTGGCTTTTGAAACTATAGTCAATACTGTGGAGGTGAAAAGATCGGCACCAAATATAACCACCAGCATTAAACCAAGAGAAAAGCCAATCCCGCCAGTTAATTTTGCCAACCCATAAGGAATAGAAGATGTTCCTGTGGTAGCTGTAATATAAAAAACAAAAGCAATGGAAATAAACACACCTGCCATGATTGCCGATAAATAAGTCACTGCGGGATGTTTATTAATTTTATATACACCACTATCATCAGCGATTTGTGCCATTACAGCAGGTGGAAATAAATTAAAAGGGTTGTCAGTTTTCATACTAACACTCTCTTTATCCTTAATTAATTTTAGCACGTAATGATAGTAACAAACGGGCATTGACCTGAATTTGACATGGATCATGTTACGCAGAAAGTCTGGGGAATTATGGGAGTCTAAATGCGACCATTGTGTTTTAATATATTGATTTTTAATGGAAAAATATTTTTTAAAATTTATAAAAATATTTTATATGAAAGATTTTTGAGAATATTAAAAACATAAAATAACAGGTTAAATTGTCATTTATTTGTTATTTTAAAATAAACTTAATTTAACCTGAATTTTACTTTTTATAATAAATAAACTTTAATGTAACAATTTATTTATTTGACCAAAACTCGCGTTTGGCTTTTTGCAGTTTTTCATAAGTATTAAGTAATGCCTGATGTGCTGGCAATGTTTTTAGCTCTGAATCTATAGACCATAGGCCGTAAAAGCCGTTTTTGCCGTCAATGGCGGCGGAGGCAGCATCGACTGTTTCCTGACCGTACATTTTGACAAAAGCCTGATGGTATTGGCTTGGGTCACGATCTTCTTCTTGGGTCAGCAGCAGCAGTGTTTGCAAACAGCGATAATAATTGGCTCGTTCAGCGGTGAAGACCGAAGCATTGAAGTCCTGTGTCCACTCAACCCAGATCAATGCCTGTTCCAGATCGTTGCCAGCCAATGCCAGCATGGATTTCAATTCACCAATACGCAGGTTACTCCAACCGTTGTCTTTACCTGCGGCGATCCCCAGTAATTCACGGACGCGGGTGAAATCATCCAGCCCTTCATCATCCAATTGTTCAAGGAAAGCAAGATATTCTGCTGGCTGCCACTGGCTATTTGGCAACGCCAGAATAGTATCACGCAGATGAGTTCCCATTGTATTATTGGCGATGTGCAAATCTTCAACCGGATAAATATCTGACATGCCAGGTACCAGAATACGGCAGGCATAAACGCCCAGATGCTCGTAATCAGCAATATAAGCTTCAGCACCCAGCGTATTGAAGATCCCCATCAGTGTGGCAAACTCTTCTTCTGTCGTGCCTTTGAAACTCCAATCAGCAAACGTATAGTCGGCATCCTGTTTGAACAGATCCCAGCTAATCGCACCGCTTGAATCGATGAAGTGAGTTTCCAGATTGGTATGTTCAGACACTTCTTCATCGTCGAAGCTTGGTGGTGTGAAGACATCCAGATCTTTCAAGCTGCGGCCTTGCAGAAGCTCGGTTACGGTACGTTCCAACGCAACACCAAAATCAGGATGAGCGCCAAAAGAGGCGAAGCAAGTGCCATTATTCGGATTGAACAGCACAACGCAAATTACCGGGAATTGACCGCCCAGCGAGGCATCGTAGCAATAAAGTGGGAAGCCTTCTGCCTGCAATTTATTGACGGATTCAACTACGCCAGGATAGCGATTCATTACGCTTTCTGGGATTTCAGGCAGGCTGATGCACTCCGCAATAATGCGGTTTTTTACATAGCGCTCAAACACTTCTGATAATCCCTGAACGCGCGCTTCGTTCATGGTATTGCCTGCGGACATGCCGTTTGAGACATACAGATTGCCGATAATATTCATCGGAATATAAACGGTTTGATTATCGGATTGGCGAGTGAAAGGCAGGGCACAGATCCCGCGTTCTTCATTGCCGGATTGCAAATCAATCAATTGACTGGCGTAGAGTTCGTTGTCAGGGTTGTAGAAATGGTGAAGGCGCTCGTCTAAAATGCCCTCTGGCAGAGAGCCATCTTCCGGCAATGGAAACCATTTTTCGTTTGGATAATGGACAAATTCCCCGTTAGCAACGGCATTCCCAAGGTAAAAATCAGCGAAAAAATAGTTTGTCGATAGACGCTCAAAATATTCCCCTAATGCAGAGGCCAATGCTGCTTTTTTGCTGGCTCCTTTGCCATTGGTAAAGCACAGTGGGCAGTCGCGATCGCGGATATGTACCGACCAGACATTGGGTACGGGATTCAGCCATGAGGCTTCTTCGATATTAAAACCAAGAGATGTCAGCTTGGATTGGAAGTGGTTAATGGAATCTTCCAACGCGGCGTCTTTGCCTGGGATATAGGTTTGCGTCATCGTTATTCACTTCAATTTTTGTTAAAGGCGGCCGCATATCATACGGCGTTTTTTTTGTCTGCTCTATCAATTCCCAAAAATTATTGTTAATTGGAGTTTATTTATTTCCAGTTTACATAATAAAATGGCTTTTTTTACAAGAGGTTAAATCATGAAAAAGACTAAAAAAACAGCAATAGCCGGCTTTCTGACGTTAGTTAGTGGTTCTGCGCTTGCTCTGCCAAACATTACCGTTTTGGCAACTGGTGGCACAATTGCCGGTGGTGGCGAGTCAGCAACTCAATCTAGCTATACTGCGGGTAAAGTTGGTATTGATTCACTGTTGAATGCTGTACCCGCGATTAAAAACATCGCTGATCTGAAAGGTGAGCAGGTTGTCAGCATCGGTTCTCAAGACATGAATGATCAGGTTTGGTTGACTCTGGCAAAAAAAATCAACGCAGATTGTGATAAGACCGATGGTTTCGTGGTTACCCACGGTACTGACACTATGGAAGAAACCGCTTACTTCCTTGATTTGACCACTCAGTGCCAGAAGCCAATCGTGATGGTTGGTGCAATGCGCCCATCAACAGCTCTGGGTGCTGATGGCCCATTAAACCTGTACAATGCTGTAGTTGTAGCGGCAGATAAAAGCTCTGCAAACCGTGGTGTTTTGCTTGCTATGAATGATTCTGTGATTCACGGTCGTCATATTGGCAAACTGAGCACAACTGAAGTTCAGGCGTTCCAGGCTATCAATAGCGGAGCAGAAGGTTTTGTTCACAATGGCAAAGTGAGTTACTACTCTGCTGCTGCACCAGAAAAAGCGCATAAAGCCGCTTTTGATGTCAGCAAACTGGATAAACTGCCAAAAGTGGGTATTGTTTATAACTACTCTAATGCTTCCGAATTGCCAGCAAAAGCATTCGTGGAAAATGGCTATCAGGGTATTGTCAGCGCAGGGGTAGGTAACGGTAATATCTATAAATCCATTTTTGATACCCTGGCTCAAGCCGCTAAAGATGGTGTGGTTGTTGTCAGATCCAGCCGTATTCCTTTTGGTTATACAACCAAGAATGCTGAAGTTAACGACAGCAAATATGGTTTTGTCGCATCAGAGCGTTTGAACCCACAGAAAGCTCGTGTTCTTCTGCAACTGGCTCTGACTCAAACTTCTGATCCAGCAAAAATTCAGGAAATGTTTACTCAATATTAATTCCTGATTTATACCCAATAGATTTCAATTTGTAGCCAACGAAGCTGTAATTTGAAAGATGAAGGATATAAAAAAGCAGAAAGACGCCTTTAATGCGTCTTTCTGTATTTAAGTTCAACATCTGATTATAATATATTTTTAATAGTTTAATGATTGATAAAAGGTCATTTATTTCCCAAAAATTATTTAAAATTCCTTATGTTTTTTGGAGGCGTCCATATCATTCATTGCTTGTATATATTCTGATGTTTTATATTCCATTAACCTGGCTTTTTATAGGAAACATTAGAAAGAACAATGTAAAACATTTTAATTCATCCATGTAATATATGATAATACTTATATGTGTGCAGAATAATATCATTAAGATAAATAAAATTATACGAAAGTGAATTTTATTTTTTGTTACTTTATATATTTAGAAAATTCTGTAACTTTGCTACTGAATAAATACTTAATTATATTTTTTGGTAATTAAAAATGATTCACTATTTCGACATTATTACTATTTGTCTTATGACAGAAAGCCTATACGTCTCCAATAAGAAAGGTAGAGTTCCAACAGATGACTGTCCATTGGTGCATATAACTTATGTATTCTCTTTAATGCTATATTTGTATTTTTTGCATCATACGCCGGCATATTTTCATACACCTCCCATCGGGTAAGCTGCCCATAAATCTTTTCAGATAGTATGGGTATCAATGGCATTAATGGATTATCCACCAGTGCGGGATCTGCTTCCAACTTCTCTAGCCACTCAGAATAATCTAACCCGTTGAGCTGATAACCACACTGATTGAGTAACTCAAAAAATTGATTAAAATCGACAGAGTGCTTATTGTCAGGAGTAACCAGATGATAAGCTCTGCCTAATCGATTGTTGTCACGAGAGATATTCAGTAAGGCTGAACTGACATAATTTACCGGAACGAATTCTCTCCGCTGGTTAACTAACAGGGGATAGGCACCTATTTCTATACATCCCTTGAGTAACCGGGCGATAGAATCGTTGGGGTTACCTGCCCCTGTCTGGCTGTCACCCATGATAAAACCAGGACGATATACAGAAAGCGGTATCCCTCTGTCTCTGGCCTGCCATATTATCCGTTCAACAACCCATTCGCTTTGTGAATATCCTGAATCATATCTCATGGCGTCTAAGTAAGGCATGATGTCGTCATCTTCATAGATTGTGGATATAGGCGACAGCAGTCCGGCAGGGCCAAACACCGCAATGGTGGAGACATAATGAAAAGATTTGACTTTTTCGCTGACCGCGAAGCGTAATAGATTCAGCGTCCCTACAACGTTTCCGGCGCGATGGGCTGAATAAGGCTGAATATAATTGACATGTGCCGCCAAATGGAAAATGACATCACATTCTACAGATAAGCGCTTATAAGTCTGTGGGTCCATTGCGAGCAGAGGCTCAGTAATATCGCCGGCAATAACCTGCAACCGGGGGAGAAATTCGTCCTGCCACACCCCGTATTGATTCAGGTTTTTCTTGACCCGAAGCAACGCTGCATCATTATCATGTGCACGTACCAGACAAGTCACCTGATTAATTTCGGGTTGTAACAACAGATCACGCAGGAAAAAAGCGCCCAGAAACCCAGTGGCTCCGGTTAATAATACTCGCCCCGTGTTTGGGGTAAGCCACGGCTGGAGGGGTTGAGACAAGGGCTGAATATCTAATGGCAGCACACCGTCCTTGAGCATAACAGTGCATATATCAATGTCTTCCTGATGATTTTGTTGGAGACTTTCCACGAGTTTTCTCGGTGTAGGGGCATCGTATAAATTCTGGACTGATAAACTGCGCTGCATTTTGCGTCTGATTTCAACGACGAGTCTGGCGGCCTGCAACGAGCTGCCCCCGGACTGGAAGAAATCACTATCCAGTGTCAGATCATAGGAATCCAGAACCTGTTGCCAAATATTTAAGATGGCAGACTCTTCTTCACTCATTTGTGTACTTGATTGGGGTAATAATTGTTGTTCTTGATTTTCTAAACATTCCTCCAGTAAGCGTGCTCTATCAATTTTACCATTGTGGGTGACTGGTATATGCCCGATAACGACCAGCTGAGGCAGCATATAGTTGGGTAAGCGGGTATTAATCCATTGAATTAATTCTTGTTTTGAAAATGAGTCTGGATCTTTAGGGACAATAAAACCGGTCAGATAAGGTTCTATGTTTTCTTTTTTGATCACACATACCGCCGCTGATTTCAAAAATTGACTTTCCAGCAACTGAGCTTCAATCTTTTCAATTTCAATGCGATGTCCGCGTAGTTTTATCTGGTTATCTGCCCGTCCCGCATACATAAAAACGCCATCAGAACGTTGCCAGCCTAAATCTCCCGTGTTATAGACTCTCCTTAATGTATTATTCTTATTAACATCCGCCACAATAAAACGTTGCGCATTAATTTCCGGACGGTTCCAGTAACCCCGCGCTAAACCAGTTCCTCCAATGTATATTCCACCTAATTGGCTTGGTGCAACAAGTTGTTGCTGGTCATCCAAAATGTAAACCTCCGTATTATTAATGGGTTTTCCAATAGGTATACTTTCTCCGGTTAGTTGGTCCAGGGTAATTTCATGGGTTGTAGCAAAAATGGTGCTTTCAGTCGGTCCATAACCGTTTATCAGATGTTGCGGAGGAGAGGATTGTAAAACCTGCCGCAGCGAATAAGGGTTGAGTGCTTCTCCACCGACCAGAAGATAACGCAGACCACGGAATGCCCAAGGACACGTACTGGCAACTAAGTTAAATAAGGTAGTGGTAATAAACATGGTGTTAACAGAAAATCGTTTTAATGCGGCCTCAAACAGATAAGGATCGATAACTGTTTTTCTGGGAATAATGACTATTGTAGCCCCATTTAATAACGCGCCCCAGATTTCAAATAAAGAGGCATCAAATGTGGGGTTGGCAATGCAAGCTATTTTGTCGGTGGCTACGAAATTAATATAATTTGTATTAACAACGAAACGGAGGATACCCTGAGCTTCAATTTCAACTGCTTTGGGTTTTCCTGTTGTTCCTGATGTGAATAAAATATGAGTCCGATGCGTTTTTCCACTATGGATATCGAGTAAGTGAACCGCATCCGTCGGTTTCAGTAAACTTTCATTCATAGTGATGAAATTTGTGGGCAGGGGGCGCTCTTGCGATTTGATATCTGTCAATGTCAGGTTGACTTGCAAATCCTGCAGCATAAAACCTAGCCTCTCATCAGGCATGGCGGGGTCGAGTGGAACGCAGCTCCCGCCAGCCAGTAAGATGGCTACTTGACAAATGATTTGCTCAATCCCAGGCTCCAACAAAATGGCAACAGGGGATTCATATTTTACTCCCTGTTGGCGTAAATAAACTGCCAGAGATTGTGCCTGCTGAGCCAGTTCACGATAACTCACAGTTCGCTCTGCGGTAATGATTGCTTTATTTTCAGGATATTCCACGGCTTTTTGTATAAAGATGTCAATCACGCTGTTATCAGTGACGTGTGTTAATCTTTCCGCGAAACTACTGGTAGCAATATTCATAACTTCTTGAATCATAATGATGTCCTCGATAAATTAGTGGCAGATTGTCTCTGTCTATAATATCACCTATAGGAAAAATCCTAATTTGTAATTTTTTTGGATAATTAGGATTAATCCTAGTGACTTCGAGAGAGAATCGCATTTACCTTTATGATGTCAATGTTATTTTTTATGGGTATTTGAACAAAAAATCAACAACCCGAGAAAGCATGCAGGAGACGAAGCCGATTGTTCATCCACTTTACAAATCAGTTCAATGTTTTGTTTATCTACATCAGTGTGGTCATAAATAATGGAAAGTCTGGATTGGGCTATTTAATATATATCTCGGAACGTCATTAAATAGCCGCAAATAGAATCAATAAAATACAACTAACCAGATGGAATATACGAAAAAATTAATTATTAATATCCAGATTATGAATCAAGATATATATTTTTGATATTAACCTTGCTCCCGCTCTGCAATTTGAAACCTATTGAGTATATATAATATTTTAGGAAAAATATGAGCGCGATAATAGCTAATTATTCTAAAATAAAATAAAATGAAAATTGAAAACTACAGAGTGTGAATTTAATACCCAATATACTTATATGAAAAGTAATCTATTTATCTTAATTTATATATTTAGCTTGTTATTTAAATGTATTTTAATCCTTAAGGTAGCTTGAAAGCGGTACCATTCTGGCTATTTTATTGGTTTTTTTATATCCATATTATTAATAACGCAGTCTATCAACCAGTTATACAATAGGTTGCAACAATCTTTTAATAACCATTGCAGCGACAGGGCGGGAATGATAAAACCAATACATCCGATTTTATTGTATCCGTTGATAGGGTGAAGTTAATGAGTCAGGTATATAATTTCAGCGCTGGTCCAGCCATGTTGCCAGCAGAAGTATTACGCCGTGCAGAACAAGAGCTTTGCAATTGGCATGGTCTGGGAACATCTGTTATGGAGATCAGCCACCGTAGCAAAGAGTTTATGGATGTTGCGGCTGAAGCAGAAAAAGATCTTCGGGATTTATTAGCAATACCTGAGAATTACAAAGTTCTGTTCTGCCATGGTGGTGCCCGTGGTCAGTTTTCGGCTTTGCCACAGAATCTACTTGGTAACAAAACGACAGCCGATTATATCGTCAGTGGTTATTGGGCTGAGAGTGCAGCGAAAGAAGCAGAAAAATATTGCACACCAAACGTCATAAATATTACGACAGAAGTTGATGGCATCAGAAGCGTGAAGCCAATGAATGAATGGGCGTTGAGCAGTGATGCCGCCTATGTGCATTATTGCCCTAATGAAACTATTGAAGGTATTGCAATTTTTGAAGAGCCTGATTTTGGCGATGATAAGATTGTGGTTGCTGATTACTCTTCAGCTATTCTTTCAGCTCCGATCGATGTGAGTCGTTACGGCATGATTTATGCGGGAGCTCAGAAGAACATCGGGCCAGCGGGAATTACAGTGGTGATTGTCCGTGAGGACTTATTGGGTAAAGCACATCAACATACCCCGTCAATTCTGGATTACACTGTGCAGGCTAAATCAGACTCTATGTTCAATACTCCGCCAACATTTGCCTGGTATCTCTCAGGCATGGTATTCAAGTGGCTGAAAGAGCAGGGGGGCTTACAGGAAATCAGCAAACGCAATCATGCGAAATCAGAACTCCTCTATCGTGCTATTGATAACAGTAATCTGTATATCAACCGTGTTGCACCACAGAACCGTTCCATCATGAACATACCATTCCAACTGGCCAGCCCAATGCTGGATGGTAAATTCCTGGAAGAAGCCTATGCACATGGGTTACACGCTTTGAAAGGGCATAAAGTTGCTGGTGGTGCGCGAGCTTCCATTTATAACGCCATGTCTTATGAAGGTGTTCAGGCATTGGTTGAGTTTATGGCTGATTTTGAACGCCGTAACGCATAATGCGCTTATCATCGGGAGGAATGAAACCTCCCGATGTGAATATTCCTCATTTATTATTCCAAAAAATTAAACCGAACATTACAAATACAACGTATTAAAAACCGGAGATCCCGCGATTTATGCAATCCCTGACGTTAAAACCTATTTCTTGTATCAATGGAACTATTAACCTGCCCGGCTCCAAAAGTGTTTCCAACCGTGCGTTGCTGCTCGCAGCCTTCGCTAAGGGAACAACTCGCCTGACCAATTTGTTGGACAGTGATGATATCCGCCATATGCTTAATGCTCTGACAGCACTCGAAATTCCCTACCGTCTGTCAGACGATCGTACTTGCTGTGAAGTTGATGGTATTGGGGGAACTCTCACAGGAAAAGGTGCGCTGGAGCTGTTTTTGGGCAATGCAGGAACGGCCATGCGTCCGTTGGCTGCGGCATTGTGTCTGGGAGACAGTAACAATGTAGTGCTGACAGGGGAACCTCGGATGAAAGAGCGTCCAATTGGTCACTTGGTGGATGCATTGCGTCAAGGCGGAGCAAAAATTGATTATCTTGAACAGGAAAATTATCCGCCACTGCATATCAAAGGTGGGTTTTCGGGGGGAAAAGTTGTCGTTGATGGCAGTGTTTCCAGCCAATTTCTGACAGCTTTGCTGATGGCCGCACCATTGGCGGCGAATGATACAGAAATTCATATTCAGGGTGATCTGGTTTCTAAACCTTATATTGATATTACTCTGGCGCTGATGAAAAGTTTCGGTGTGACGGTAGAAAATCACCAATATCAAATTTTTCATGTTAAAGGGCAGCAGCAATACCAATCACCGGGGCATTATCTGGTGGAAGGGGATGCTTCGTCTGCTTCTTATTTTCTGGCAGCCGCTGCGATAAAAGGTGGCACGGTTCGCGTGACAGGCATCGGTAAGAATAGCCTGCAAGGCGATACAAAATTTGCTGATGTGCTGGAAAAGATGGGAGCGACGATTCGTTGGGGTAATGATTTTGTGGAATGTGAACGTGGCACATTGATGGGTGTCGATATGGACATGAACGCTATTCCTGATGCCGCTATGACTATTGCGACAACAGCGCTGTTTGCTCTGGGTGAAACTGTCATTCGCAATATTTATAACTGGCGGGTAAAGGAAACGGATCGTCTCAATGCAATGGCGACTGAATTACGCAAGATTGGGGCTGAGGTGGAAGAAGGGCATGATTACATTCGTATCGTTCCGCCACAAAAGCTCAATCATGCTGAAATTGAAACCTATAATGATCATCGAATGGCGATGTGTTTCTCGCTGGTTGCACTTTCGGATACACCAGTGACGATCCTTGATCCAGGCTGTACGGCTAAAACATTCCCAGATTATTTCAATCAGCTTGAAAAACTGAGTCAATACATAATGTAATCAGGGATTGAATCCATTTCAATGGTTTACTCATGGTGAAAATCGTCAGGTAATCATGATGTGCTTATTCCACTCATCTGCGGAGTGCGTATAATAAGAGATATTTTACTGTTCATTAATTGAGCAGTTTTCTGCAATCGGTAGATGACCCGTTTGTTGTGCGGAAAGCGCTATGCGAAAAGGAGGAAAATAATGGTGGCGATAGCCTCAGTAATAACCGTTGATGGGCCAAGTGGTGCTGGCAAAGGAACACTCTGTCAGGCACTGGCTGAAGCACTGGGTTGGCAATTACTTGATTCAGGTGCCATTTATCGTGTATTAGCACTGGCAGCCATTCACCATCAGGTGGATATCCAATCCGAAGACTCACTGGTTCCTCTGGCTGCAAATTTAGATGTTCGTTTTATGCCTGCCAATGGCAAACTCAGGGTCATCCTGGAAGGCGAAGATGTCAGCAATGAAATCCGTACTGAAGCCGTTGGCAATACGGCTTCACAGGCGGCAACATTTCCTCGTGTCCGTGAAGCACTGCTTCGTCGGCAGCGGGCTTTTCGTATCGCACCGGGGTTGATCGCTGATGGGCGTGATATGGGGACGGTGGTATTTCCTGATGCGCCAGTGAAAATTTTTCTCGATGCCAGCGCGGAAGAACGCGCCCGCAGGCGCATGTTACAGTTGCAGGAGAAGGGTTTTAGTGTTAACTTTGACCGCCTTTTGTCCGAGATACAGGAGCGGGATTTCCGTGACCGTAATCGGGCCGTTGCGCCGTTAGTGCCTGCACATGATGCATTGCTCTTGGATTCGACCAGCATGTCTATCGAAGAAGTGATTGATAAGGCCCTGACTTATGCGAAAAACGCGCTGGCACTGCCTGCGTAATTGTTGTTTTCGCATGTTGCACTCTTGCAACAGTGCACCAAGAAGATGTATATAGAATCCTGGTATGTGGGCAGTCAAATATGCTGGCATACCAAAGCACCTTGTAACAGGGAATAGTTGCGAGGCATGTAAAACAACCCCATTCGGCCGGATGCTAGATGGACGTTAATTTAAAACCTTGAAGATCATTAACATGACAGAATCTTTTGCTCAACTCTTTGAAGAATCCCTACAGGTTATCGAAACTCGTCCAGGTGCCATTGTTCGTGGTGTCGTCGTTTCTATCGATAAAGACGTTGTATTGGTTGATGCAGGTCTGAAATCAGAATCTGCAATTCCTGTAGAACAATTCAAAAATGCTCAGGGTGAGCTGGAAATCCAAGTTGGCGATGAAATCGACGTTGCTCTGGATGCGGTAGAAGATGGTTTCGGTGAAACTATCCTGTCCCGTGAAAAAGCAAAACGTCATGAAGCATGGCTGATGCTGGAAAAAGCATACGAAGAAGCTGAAACTGTTACCGGTGTTATCAACGGTAAAGTCAAAGGTGGCTTCACTGTAGAACTGAACGGTATCCGTGCATTCCTGCCAGGTTCACTGGTTGACGTTCGCCCAGTTCGTGATACTGCTCACCTTGAAGGCAAAGAGCTTGAGTTCAAAGTCATCAAGCTGGATCAGAAACGCAACAACGTAGTTGTTTCCCGTCGTGCCGTTATCGAATCTGAAAACAGCGCAGAGCGTGATCAGCTGTTGGAAAATCTGCAAGAAGGCATGGAAGTTAAAGGTATCGTTAAGAACCTGACTGACTACGGTGCATTCGTTGATCTGGGCGGCGTTGATGGCTTGCTGCACATTACTGATATGGCTTGGAAACGTGTTAAACACCCAAGCGAAATCGTCAATGTGGGCGATGAAATCACAGTTAAAGTACTGAAATTCGACCGTGAGCGTACTCGCGTATCTCTGGGTCTGAAACAACTGGGTGAAGATCCATGGGTAGCAATCGCTAAGCGTTACCCAGAAAGTACTAGACTGACTGGTCGCGTAACTAACCTGACTGACTACGGCTGCTTCGTTGAAATCGAAGAAGGTGTTGAAGGTCTGGTACACGTTTCAGAAATGGATTGGACTAACAAAAACATCCACCCATCCAAAGTTGTTAACGTTGGTGACGTTGTGGAAGTTATGGTTCTGGATATCGATGAAGAACGTCGTCGTATCTCCCTGGGTCTGAAACAGTGTAAATCTAATCCTTGGCAGCAATTTGCTGAAACTCACAACAAAAACGACCGCGTTGAAGGTAAAATCAAGTCAATCACTGACTTCGGTATCTTCATCGGTCTGGACGGCGGCATCGACGGCCTGGTTCACCTGTCTGACATCTCCTGGAACGTTGCAGGCGAAGAAGCAGTTCGTGAATACAAGAAAGGCGACGAAATTGCTGCTGTAGTTCTGCAGGTTGATGCAGAGCGTGAGCGTATCTCTCTGGGCATCAAGCAACTGGCAGAAGACCCATTCAACAATTACCTGTCTGTAAATAAGAAAGGTACGATTGTTAATGGTAAAGTGACTGCAGTTGACGCAAAAGGTGCTACAGTTGAATTAGCTGACGGCGTTGAAGGTTACCTGCGTGCATCAGAAGCTTCTCGTGACCGCATTGAAGATGCAACTCAAGTTCTGAACGTTGGCGATGAAGTTGAAGCTAAATATGTTGGTGTTGATCGCAAAAATCGCATAGTCAACCTGTCTGTTCGTGCGAAAGACGAAGCTGATGAAAAAGACGCTATCGCTTCTGTGAACAAACAAGAAGATACGAGCTTTGCTAACAACGCAATGGCTGAAGCTTTCAAAGCAGCTAAAGGCGAATAATCTAAGTCAATAACATTGGGTGATACCTCGGAAACGGTGGTATTACCCGATACGGTAGTTTAGGGAGGTATTATGACCAAGTCTGAATTAATCGAAAGACTTACTGAGCAACAATCTCACATGCCCGCTAAAGCCGTTGAAGATGCAGTGAAAGAAATGCTTGATCATATGGCAGAAACATTGGCCGCAGGTGAACGAATTGAAGTTCGTGGATTCGGCAGCTTTTCTCTTCACTACCGGGCTCCGCGTGTGGGTCGTAACCCCAAAACTGGCGATAAAGTTGAATTGGAAGGTAAGTACGTTCCTCACTTTAAACCAGGTAAAGAGTTACGCGATCGCGTGAATATCTATAGCGACAGCTAAGATAGAAGTTATTACTTAATTGCTAACGGCACCTTAGGGTGCCGTTTTTTTGTGATTATTTTCGCATTATTTTGTCGTCTTTTCTTGACCGACGAACTAATTTGCGAAGTGATTCTATATTAGTACTTATCTGTCTGGTCGCAGCATAAATAATGGAATAGGCTTGTCTGTCTGAATGGAATATCAGCGCAGAGGCGTAACCGGATGTGGCCTATCATTTTTTTCCCCTTTACTTGTATTCTCTCCATTTGGCGAAAGCAGCTGTTTATTATCAGTCTGAATCAGGCTGCTATAGCAATTATTCTGGGAATGATCCCCTTATTATTGCTTGCTGAATTACCTCAGCAGAGGGAAATTTATTTCCTGATTGGGCTGGCATTTTGTTTATGGTTTGTTCCCTGTAAATCCGCTCGAATAACTTCGCTGATGCTATGGGCATTTATTTTTGGGTGTTGGCATGGTCATCTGATATTGAACCAAATCACTTATTTCAGCGAAACCTCCCGTTCTGCAACGGTCATGATTGAGAGCGTATCTTTAGGTGCTGAGAAGAATAATGCGGAAGAAAAAGAACGTTATCGGATCCGATTAATTGAAAGTGATGGAAAATATATTTTCCCTGCTTTATTTGCATCGGTACTATGGAATTCTCCTGAATCGCTGTGTGCTGGCCAGATATGGCAGGTCACAATGAAACTCAGGCCGGTTCATGCTCAATTGAACCATGGAAGCTATGATAGCCAGAGATATGCACTTTCTATTCGTCAGCCACTTAATGGCAAAATAACTAAGGCGAGGTTACTGAATGGTCAGTGCAGTTTTAGGCAAGATCTGATAAATAAACTGGTGCCAGAAATCCAACCATTGAAACATGCAGGTATCGCTCTGGCTCTGACCTTTGGTGAAAGGAAGTGGCTGGATCAACAAACCAGACTGCTGTTGCAGCAAACGGGCATTGCGCATCTTATGGCGATTTCAGGGTTACATATCGCAATGGCCAGTTTATTCGGCTGGAGCCTTGCCAGGGGCATTCAGTTTTTCTTTCCGGCAAGGTGGGTGAGTTTTCGTTTCCCGCTCCTCATGGGTTGGTTGACCGCGGTGTTATATGCTTGGCTGTCAGGCTGGGGGATTCCGGCTGTTCGGGCAATATTAGGATTAACACTTTGGATTTATCTACGGTGTAGAAACCGGTTTTGTTTTTCATGGCAGTGGGCTTTATGGAGTGCTGCCCTGATTTTACTGTTTGATCCGCTGGCAATCCTTTCTGACAGCTTTTGGCTCTCATTTACTGCGGTGATGGCGTTGTTATTCTGGTTTCACTGGATGCCCTTACCCGAGGGTATCCGTTATGGCTGGCGGTGGGGTTGGCTACGTGGGCTGCATATGCAATTGGGAATGATGCTAATGTTGTTGCCGTTGCAGCTTTTGTTGTTTCAGGGGCTGAATATTGCATCATTGGTTGCTAACTTATGGGCTGTACCGATAGTCTCTTTCTTGTCTGTGCCTCTGGTGATGTTGGCGTTATCCTGTTTCTTTCTTCCTGTTATTCAGCCAATTTTGTGGCAGTTGGTTGATTACAGTATTGTACTCGCTTTGGCGCCTTTGCAGGTTTTAACACATTCATGGTTTGAAACAGGGCATTTCCCTATCTTTATAACGCTTGTGGGGTGGTTTTTTGTCATTTTTTGGCGTTTGGGCTGGTGGAAGTCTTATAAATGGCTGTTAGGTGTCGCGATTGGAATTATTGTCTGTTATTTAAAACGCGATGATGAATACCAATGGCGTTTTTCGATGCTGGATGTTGGACATGGTTTGGCAGTGGTCATTGATAAGGGAGGAAAGGCAATCATTTTTGATACAGGAAACCGTTGGGAAACGGGGAGTATGGCAGAAAAAGTCATTGCACCTTATTTGCGTTGGCATCGTTTGACACCAGAACAGATTATTCTCAGCCACGATCATTTGGATCATACAGGTGGAGTGGAGTATCTGAGAGGAAAATATCCTGATATTCAAATCAGGAGTTCTTTGATCGAGCAATCACATTTGCCTTGTATTCGTGGTGAGCAATGGACCTGGCAGGAATTAACGTTTCGGGTCATCTGGCCGCAAGAAAAAACAGCGGTTGTCGGTAATAATCAATCTTGTGTGATCCGCATTGATGATGGTAAACACAGTCTATTATTAACAGGTGATTTGGAAAAACAGAGTGAATACCGCTTAGTCAGTCTTGAGCGAGAACAGCTGAATGCAACAATATTGCAAGTTCCTCATCATGGGAGCAATACTTCGTCCACAGCGGTATTTATACGCACAGTCATGCCTAAATATGCATTAACTTCGGTTGCCCGTTATAGCCCGTGGAAGTTGCCTTCAGTGAAAGTACAGGAACGTTATAAAAATGCTGAAATTCAATGGCATAGCACTGCGGTTTCCGGCCAGATTACCGGTTATTTCTATCGTGATCACATTAAATTAGCAGGTTATAGACAACACATAATGTCACGGTGGTATCATCAGTGGTTTGGTATTCATCGCGATCATGAGTAGAATGACCCGCTATTTCTTTTGGTTTTGGTAACTCAATAATGAATGATAAAGACCTTTCTACCTGGCAGACCTTCCGCCGATTGTGGCCGCTCATCACACCATTTAAGTTAGGGTTGGCAGTGGCGGCGATTGCACTGGTTATAAATGCTGCTGGTGATACATTGATGCTTTCTTTGTTGAAACCTTTACTTGATGAGGGTTTTGGCAAGGCAGACATGAGCGTATTGGAGTGGATGCCACTGGTTGTTATCGGGCTGATGCTTTTGCGTGGCATATCGGGTTTTATATCAAGTTATTGTATATCTTGGGTATCTGGCAAAGTTGTCATGCAGATGCGCCGTCGTCTGTTCACCCATATGATGGGAATGCCAGTTTCCTTTTTTGACCAGCAATCTACGGGGACATTGCTTTCCCGCATTACATACGATTCAGAACAGGTTGCTTCTTCTTCTTCCGGCGCGTTGGTGACAGTTGTCAGGGAAGGAGCATCAATTATCGGCCTGTTCATTCTGATGTTTTATTACAGTTGGGAGCTTTCTCTGATCTTGATTGTCATTGCTCCGATTGTCGCTCTTGTTATTCGTCTTGTTTCGGTACGTTTTCGTAATATCAGCAAAAATATGCAGAACAGCATGGGAATGGTGACAACCAGCGCAGAACAGATGCTGAAAGGGCACAAAGAAGTTTTGATCTTTGGTGGTCAGAAGATTGAGACTAAACGTTTTAACAAAGTCAGTAACCATATGCGTCAGCAAGGCATGAAAATGGTGTCGGCGTCGTCTATTTCTGACCCCATTATTCAGTTAATTGCCTCTTTTGCTTTAGCGTTTGTCCTGTATGCTGCCAGTTTCCCGGAAATTATGGGCGCACTGACTGCGGGTAAAATCACCGTGGTATTTTCATCCATGATCGCCCTGATGCGCCCACTGAAATCGCTGACTAATGTTAACGCACAATTCCAGCGTGGTATGGCCGCTTGCCAAACATTATTTGCGATTCTGGATATGGAGCAGGAAAAAGATGAAGGTAAGCTGGAGCTGAAAAAAGCAAAAGGTGATCTTGAATTCCGTAATGTCACATTCTGCTATCCAACCAAAGATCATCCTGCGCTGAAAAGCATCTCAATGACCATTCCTAAAGGTAAAACTGTCGCATTGGTGGGGCGTTCTGGTTCAGGAAAATCGACGATTGCCAATCTTCTCACTCGTTTTTACGATATCAATGAAGGCGGCATCATATTGGATGGGCATGATCTGCGTGAATACTCATTGTCTTCACTGCGCAGCCAGATAGCGCTGGTATCGCAGAATGTCCATTTGTTCAATGATACGGTCGCTAATAACATCGCTTACGCCAGCGAAGGAAAATTTAGCCGTGAAGAAATTGAACGAGCCGCGGAAATGGCCTATGCGATGGACTTTATCAAGAAACTGGATCAGGGTCTTGATACCATGATTGGTGAAAATGGTGTCCTGCTTTCAGGCGGGCAACGTCAGCGTATTGCCATTGCCCGTGCGTTGCTGCGTGATTCCCCGATTCTTATTCTGGATGAGGCAACCTCAGCACTGGATACTGAATCTGAGCGCGCCATACAAGCGGCGCTGGATGAATTGCAGAAAAACAGGACTGCTTTGGTCATTGCCCATCGCCTTTCTACCATTGAAAATGCGGATGAAATTATCGTCGTTGAAGACGGTTTTATCGTCGAAAAAGGTAATCATTCGGTTCTGTTGGAAAAAGATGGCGCGTATGCCCAATTACATCGGATGCAATTTGGTCAATGATTGAACGCATATGGTTCGGCCGTTCATGGCTTTACATCTTGCTATTGCCACTGTCAGCCCTTTATGGGCTGATAAGCGGTCTGCGTCGTTTAGGCTATAAACTGGGATTGATCCGTTCTTGGAAAGCGCCTGTACCTGTTGTTGTCGTGGGTAACTTGACGGCAGGAGGGAATGGCAAAACACCAGTCGTCATTTGGCTGGTTGAACAATTGCAGCGAACAGGCTATCAGGTTGGTGTTGTTTCTCGCGGTTATGGCGGGAAAGCGGAACATTACCCACTGTTGGTAACAGGCGAAGTGACAACGGCACAAACGGGAGATGAGCCAGTTTTGATTCATCGCCGTACTGGTGCACCTGTTGCGGTCGCACCGAAACGCACCGATGCTATCAAGGCGTTATTAACGAATTTTCCCATCGATATCATCATCACCGATGATGGTCTCCAACATTATGCCTTACAGCGTGATTATGAAATTGTGGTTATTGATGGTATCCGTCGCTTCGGTAATGGCTGCTGGCTACCGGCAGGGCCGATGCGGGAACTCGCTGGTCGTCTAAATACGGTCAATACCATTATTGTTAATGGAGGAACACCGGAAGCAGGCGAATTGCCCATGACGCTAAAAGGTGAACTGGCGATTAACCTGCTGACGGGAGAATCGCGTCAGGTCAGTAATATTCCCAATGGGGTGGCAATGGCAGGTATTGGTCATCCACCGCGTTTTTTTGCAACTTTGCAGCAGTTGGGAGCTGTTTTGCAGGAAACACACGCTTTTGCTGATCATCAATCTTATGATAAAACTCAATTGTCGGCTTTGACCGATGATGGGCAGAATTTGCTGATGACAGAAAAAGATGCAGTTAAATGTTTCGAATTCGCGCAGCCTAATTGGTGGTATTTACCGGTTTCTGCACATTTTCCAGAAGAAAAAGAGCAAAAAATACTGGATGAAATTTGTGCTTTACTCCCTAAAGTGAACATGCGTAGATAATCTTGGTAAATCATCACAACATTCAACAAAATAACAGAGTTAACGGTGATACATTGCTTGTGGTATTCTGAACCGCATTAAATTCGAAGCCCGTCATTTGGGGGATATATGGATCACCGTTTACTCGAAATCATTGCTTGTCCGGTATGTCACGGTAAGCTTAATTACGATAAAGAAAACTTTGAACTGATTTGCAAACTTGACCGCCTCGCTTTTCCCGTCCGTGATGGCATTCCTGTGCTGTTAGAAAATGAAGCACGCGCCCTGCCAGCAGAGGAAGAAAAATAATTCATGTTTACCGTTATCATTCCAGCGCGTTTTGCTTCAACTCGCCTGCCCGGAAAACCGCTGGCTGATATTCATGGCAAGCCAATGATTGTGCGTGTTATGGAACGGGCCATCCGCTCCGGTGCCAATCGGGTGATTGTGGCGACAGATAACCAAGCCGTTTTTGATGCAGTCACTGCCGCAGGCGGTGAAGCTTGCATGACAAGTGCGCATCACCATTCAGGTACAGAGCGTTTAGCTGAAGTCATTGAGCAATACCAATTTGCTGATGACGAGATCATCGTGAATGTTCAAGGTGATGAGCCACTTATCCCAGAACAAATCATTAAGCAGGTCGCCGATAATCTGGCAGAAAGTGATGCTGGAATGGCAACACTTGCAGTGCAGATCCAAGATGCAGAAGAAGCATTCAACCCTAACGCTGTAAAAGTTGTGATGGATGCGCAGGGCTATGCGCTCTATTTCTCACGCGCCACGATTCCGTGGGAACGTGATCGCTTTATGCAGTCAAAAGAAACAGTTGGGGATAACTTCTTGCGTCATATCGGGCTTTATGCATATCGGGCAGGATTTATCCGTCGCTACGTGCAATGGGCGCCAAGCCCATTGGAAAGCATTGAGATGCTCGAACAACTGCGGGTGCTTTGGTACGGTGAGAAAATTCATGTCGCGAAAGCGCTACAAGCGCCAGGTGCAGGGGTAGATACACCTGAAGATTTGGAAGCGGTCAGAAAAGCCTTTGCTGAGTGTTGAACACGTTATCCGGTATAACAGTCAAAAGAGAATGCCGCGGAAGCGGCATTCTCTTTTTTCAGTATGATTTTGGCTCTCACTGTTTTCTATTAAGAGTTCTCTGATTTCTCGGTTGTTGCCTCTTTATTTACTGGCTTTATTGCCTGCCAGATTTTACCCAGCGTTTCATACCAAGCTCGTTCCGTATGTGAAAAATAATAGGCGGATGGAATGTATTTTTCCCATGCATACAGTGGAGTTGTCACAGCCAGTTGATTGGCAGGGCCTGCGATAGGGTGCATACCACGCCGTTCGAAGAACTTGAGCGACCGTTCCATATGATTGGCGGAAGTGACCAGAATAAAAGGTTGTTGCCCAAGCACTTTTTCAACTTCAGCAGCTTCTTCTTCCGTATCTAAAGGTTCTCTTAATGCAATCGTGTCTTCTACAGGAATTCCCAAAGATTGTGCTACCATAGCAGCGATTTCGGCACTACTGATTGAATTAACGCCTTTACCACCCGTGAAAATCATTTTAGTGCCAGGATTAAGGTGATATAACCGAATACCTTCGGTGACTCTGGGCAGACTATTACTGATAAGGTTGGCACTGGGCGCCCATTGTGAGTTGTAAGTGAAACCGCCACCGAGAACAACAATGTATTTTACGGGGGCAGTATATGCTTTGTCAGGCTCATAGCGTTGAACATACTTCCCTTCGACAGGAAGTAAAAGTTTGTCAGCAATCGGCTGTAAACTAAATAAAAGTAGCGCAAGCCAACTCAGTGACAGTATGGCTTTACCCGTTTTTTGCCAGCGGGTGAACCACAGTAATAGCAGGGCTGTCAAAGAAACAAGAATAATCAAAGGCAAAGGCATTAATAGCGCGCCAACATATTTTTTAAGCAGAAATAACATTGATTGGCCTTGGTTTGGTGGAATTATAGCCGCCTAGGGTCGAATTTAGGGCTAAAAGTAGTGAATTCAATGATTACTGTGCCAAAATAACAGTAGCCAGCATTATTACTCAATAAATAAATTAAACTTAGCTTATCAGTGAGGCAGTTTTTCATGCGGGATCGCAATTTCGATGATATTGCAGACAAATTTTCACGTAATATTTACGGCACAACCAAGGGTAAAATCAGGCAGGCCGTTGTCTGGCAGGATATCAACGAATTGCTGAATCATTTACCTCAGCGCCCTCTGCGCATTTTGGATGCGGGAGGCGGTGAAGGAAACATGGCTTGCCAATTGGCTGAATTAGGCCATCAGGTCATATTATGTGACCTCTCTGAAGAAATGATCCTGCGGGCGAAATGTAATGCACAAGAGCGGGGTGTTCTCCATCAGATGCAATTTATCCAAAGCCCGGTACAGGATATTGGTCAACACATTAAACAACCCGTCGATTTAATTCTATTTCATGCCGTATTGGAATGGATCACTGACCAAAAAGATGCGATAGAAACATTGGGGGAGATAATAACACCCGGTGGAGCACTTTCATTAATGTTTTATAATGCTAATGGACTGGTCATGCGTAATGCCATATTGGGTAACTTTCATTTGGCAACGCCAAATATTCAGCGTCGCCGAAAGCGTTCTTTATCGCCACAGAATCCATTAGTACCCGAACAGGTATATCAGTGGCTTATTGAACTCAATATGGAAATAACAGGCAAAACAGGCGTCAGGGTTTTTCACGACTACCTACAAAGCCGCCAATTACAGAATACAGATTTTCCGGCGTTGCTTGAACTTGAACAACGTTATTGCAGACAGGAGCCCTATATCAGCCTGGGGCGTTACATTCATGTGATGGCACGCAAGCCGACTTTAAAGAGTGAATTATGAGTGAATATTCCCAGACTGTTCCTGAACTTGTGTCCTGGGCCAGAAAGAATGATTTTTCGATTTCGTTGCCACCGGAACGCTTGGCTTTTTTGATGGCAATCTCAGTGCTGAACAGCGAACGTTTTGATGGCGAAATGAGCGAGGGAGAGTTGGTTGATGCGTTCCGTGAAGTTTGCAAAGGTTTTGAACAAACGTCAGAGGCGGTTGCTGTCCGGGCGAATAATGCCATTAACGATATGGTACGCCAAAAGCTGATTAACCGCTTTACCAGTGAATTAGCGGATGGTAATGCTATCTATCGGTTGACGCCATTGGGTATTGGTATCAGTGACTATTATATTCGCCAGCGCGAATTTTCCACGTTGCGTCTTTCCATGCAGTTATCCATTGTTGCCAACGAACTGCATCGGGCGGCTGAATCTGCTGAAGAAGGCGGCGATGAGTTCCATTGGCACCGTAATGTTTTTGCGCCGCTCAAATATTCTGTCGCTGAAATTTTTGACAGCATCGATATGTCACAGCGTACTATGGATGAACAGCAAAACAGCGTAAAAACAGACATTGCTGCACTCCTCAACCAAGATTGGCAGGCTGCTATCGCTAATTGCGAGCATTTACTGTCTGAAACGTCAGGCACATTGAGAGAGCTCCAGGATACACTGGAAGCTGCTGGTGATAAATTACAGGCCAATCTACTGCGTATTCAGGATGCTAATATGGGCAGCGGTGGCTCAGAATTGGTAGATAAACTGGTTTTTGATCTGCAAAGTAAACTCGACCGCATTATTAGTTGGGGGCAACAGGCTATCGATCTCTGGATTGGCTATGATCGCCATGTTCACAAATTTATCCGTACCGCTATCGATATGGATAAGAACCGCATATTTGCTCAACGTCTCCGCCAATCTATCCAACACTATTTTGATCATCCGTGGGCGCTGACCATCGCCAATGCAGAGCGTTTGCTGGATATGCGCGACGAAGAACTGACATTGCGCAATGAAGAGGTAATGGGAGAATTACCGCCAGACATGGAATATGAAGAATTTAGTGAAATCAACGAACAATTGGCCGAGATAGTGGAGCAGGCGCTGGCGGTTTATCAACAGGCCAAGCTTCCATTAGATTTGGGGGCAGTACTGCGCGATTACCTTGCTCAATATCCACGCAACCGCCATTTCGATGTGGCGCGTATTCTGGTGGATCAGGCAGTACGGCTGGGCGTTGCAGAAGCGGATTTCTCTGGGTTGCCAGCGGAATGGTTAGCGATTAATGATTACGGAGCCAAGGTGCAGGCACATGTCATCGACACATATTGAACAATTTATGCCAGTCAAACTGGCTCAGGCATTATCCAACACACTTTTTCCTGAATTAGACAGCCAGCTTCGTTCAGGGCGTCACATTGGGATGGATGATCTTGATAATCATGCTTTCCTGATGGATTTTCAGGAGGAGCTGGAAACGTTTTATGCTCGCTATAATGTTGAGTTAATCCGTGCACCAGAAGGTTTTTTCTACCTGCGTCCGCGCTCAACGACGCTGATCCCTCGATCTGTCCTGTCTGAAATGGACATGATGGTAGGTAAAATCCTGTGTTACCTCTATCTCAGCCCAGAACGTCTGTCCAATCAGGGAATATTTACCTTTCAGGAACTGTATGACGAGCTATTGTCGCTCGCTGACGAAAGTAAGTTGATGAAATTGGTGAACCAACGTTCGACAGGTTCCGATCTGGATAAACAAAAACTACAGGAAAAAGCACGGACTTCCCTAAACCGCCTGCGCCGTTTGGGGATGGCCTATTTCCTGCAAAATGACAGCAATAAATTTACGATTACTGAAACGGTATTCCGCTTTGGTGCAGATGTACGCAGTGGTGACGACCCACGCGAAGCACAATTACGAATGATCCGTGATGGTGAAGCGATGCCGGTGGAAGGCAATTTATCGCAGGAAGATAATGAACACGAAGAAGTATCAGAGCATTCAGCAGAAGGTGCGGAGGATAAACAGTCATGATTGAACGCGGTAAATTTCGCTCACTGACGCTAGTTAACTGGAACGGTTTTTTTGCCAGAACGTTTGATCTTGACGAACTCGTGACCACCTTATCCGGTGGTAATGGTGCAGGTAAATCCACCACGATGGCAGCGTTTGTGACAGCGTTGATCCCTGACTTGACGCTGCTTCATTTCCGAAACACCACGGAAGCGGGCGCAACCAGTGGCTCCCGTGATAAAGGTTTGCACGGTAAACTGCGTGCCGGGGTCTGTTATTCCACGCTGGATGTCGTTAACTCTCGCCACCAGCGGATCATTGCGGGGGTTCGCTTACAGCAGGTTGCCGGGCGTGACCGCAAGGTTGATATCAAACCATTCATGATTCAGGGTGTCCCTGCATCGGTACAGCCAACGCAGTTATTGACCGAAAATATCGGCGAACGTCAGGCGCGAGTTCTGCCATTAAATGAGCTGAAAGAGCGCCTTGATGAGATGGAAGGCGTTCAGTTCAAACAATTTAACTCTATCACCGATTACCATTCCCTGATGTTTGATTTGGGAGTGATTCCAAAACGCCTGCGTTCAGCCAGTGACCGTAGTAAGTTTTACCGTCTGATAGAAGCATCGCTATATGGTGGTATTTCCAGCGCTATTACTCGCTCATTGCGTGATTACTTACTGCCAGAAAACAGTGGCGTTAGAAAAGCGTTTCAGGACATGGAGGCGGCACTGCGTGAAAACCGCATCACGCTGGAAGCAATCCGCGTTACCCAATCTGATCGCGATCTGTTTAAGCATCTCATCACGGAAGCGACAGCTTATGTTTCTGCTGACTACATGCGTCATACCAATGAGCGACGTACCCATCTGGATGAAGCCTTGGCCTTGCGCAGTGAATTGTTTGGTAGCCGCCGTCAATTAGTGGCTGAACAGTATCGCCATGTTGAAATAGCACGGGAGCTTACGGAACAGAGTGGTGCGTCTTCTGATTTGGAGATGGATTATCAGGCGGCTAGCGATCATCTGAATTTAGTTCAGACGGCCATGCGTCAGCAGGAGAAAATAGATCGTTATCAAGGCGATATTGAAGAGCTGACTTATCGGCTGGAAGAACAGACTGAAGTTGTCGAAGAAGCGAAAGAGTTACAGGCAGAATATGACGCCGTGTCTGAGGCGGCTGAACAGGAAGTTGATGAATTAAAAAGCCAGCTTGCTGATTACCAGCAGGCGTTGGATGTTCAACAAACTCGCTCGATCCAATATCAACAGGCGCTGCAAGCACTGGAACGTGCCCGTGAGCTTTGTCAGCTCCCTGATTTATTGATAGAGAATGCTGATGAGTGGCAGGAAACCTATCAGGCCAAAGAACAACAAGCGACTGAAACCTTGCTGGCGCTGGAGCAGAAGCTAAGTGTGGCAGATGCTGCCCATAGTCAGTTTGAGCAGGCTTATCAACTGGTGAAAAATATTGTTGGTGAGGTGAGCCGTAGCGGAGCATGGCAAAGTGCCCGTGAAGTACTGCGCGAATGGCCATCCCAACGCCATCTGGCGGATCGTGTTCAGCCTCTGCGTATTCAATTAGCTGAATTGGAACAGCGCCTGAACAGCCAGCAAAATGCAGAGCGCTTACTGGGGGAATTCTGTAAGCGCCACAACCAGCAATATCAGCCGGAAGATTTAGAAGCGTTGCAGGGCGAATTGGAAGCCCAGTTGGAAGAGTTAAGCCTGAATGCCAGTGAAAGCGGCGAGCGCCGTATGCAGATGCGTCAGCAACTGGAACAACTTAAGCAGAAAATTCAGGGATTGACAACACGTGCACCCGTTTGGCTGACGGCACAGGATGCATTGAACCAACTTTGTGAACAGAGCGACGAAACGTTCGAAAGTGCCAATGATGTCACTGAATACATGCAACAATTGCTGGAGCAAGAACGCGAAACTACCGTCGAACGTGACGATGTAGCAGCACAGAAACGTGAGCTTGAAAAGCATATTGAGCGTTTGAGCCAGCCAAGTGGTGCCGAAGACAGCAGATTGCTTGTATTAGCGGAACGTTTTGGTGGTGTTTTGCTGTCAGAAATTTATGATGACATCACCATTGATGATGCACCTTATTTCTCCGCATTGTACGGGCCAGCCCGTCATGCCATAGTTGTGCCGGATCTTTCGTTGGTAAGTCCACATCTGGAAGCACTGGAAGATTGCCCGGAAGATCTCTACCTGATCGAAGGTGATCCGCAATCCTTCGATGATAGCGTTTTAGATTTCGAAGAGCGGAAAAATGCTGTTTTGGTGAAATCATCAGATCGTCAGTGGCGTTATTCCCGTTATCCTGACGTTCCGCTGTTTGGAAGGGCTGCAAGGGAAAATCGTCTGGAAATACTGAACTTTGAACGTGATACGCTGGCAGAACGCTATGCAACGCTTTCGTTTGACGTCCAGAAAATCCAGCGTGCTTATCAGGCTTTCAGCCGTTTTGTAGGCAAACATCTGTCAGTTGCATTTGATGACGATCCAGAAGCTGATATTCGTAGTTTGAATCAGCAGCGAACTGAACTGGAGCGCGAACTCTCTCAATTTGAAGCGCAGACTCAACAGCATCACCAGAAACTGGCTCAGGTAAAAGAGAGTCTGTCAGCGCTGAACCGCCTGATCCCACAAATTACCCTCTTGCTGGATGAAACGCTGATTGACCGTGTGGAAACGGCGCGTGAAGAAATGAGTGAAGCACAAGATTCGGCTCGTTTTCTGCAACAACATAGTCATGCACTGAACAAACTCGAACCGCTGGTTTCTGTCCTGCAAAGCGATCCACAGCAGCATGAGCAGTTGAAGCAGGATTATGAGACGGCGAAGCACACCCAGAATAAAGCGAAACAGCAAGCTTTTGCTTTGACGGAAGTGGTGCAGCGTCGCGCACATTTCAGCTATAGCGATTCTGTAGGAATGCTCAGTGACAACGCTGATCTGAATGATAAATTGCGCCAGCGCCTTGAACATGCGGAGTCTGATCGCAGCCGTGCCCGTGAACAATTGCGTCAGCAGCAATCACAATACGCCCAATTTAATCAAGTATTGGCCTCATTGAAGAGTTCCTATGACACTAAGCAGGATATGTTGAAGGAACTTGAGCAGGAGATGAGAGACATCGGTGTTCAGGCCGATCCGAATGCAGAAAGTCGTGCCCGTGAACGCCGCGATCAGCTTCACGCTGCCTTGAGCACCAATCGTTCCCGCATCAACCAGCTTGAGAAACAGATCGCATTCTGTGAAGCCGAAATGGAAAACCTTCAGAAGAAATTGCGTAAATCTGAGCGTGACTATTATCAGAAACGTGAGCAGGTAGTTTCTTCGAAAGCCGGCTGGTGTGCTGTTATGCGGATGGTGAAAGACAATGGTGTCGAACGTCGCCTCCATCGCCGCGAACTAGCCTATATGAATGGAGATGAACTGCGTTCAATGTCGGATAAAGCGCTGGGGGCATTGCGTCTGGCGGTGGCAGATAATGAACACCTGCGTGATGCACTGCGTTTGTCTGAAGATCCCAAACGTCCAGAACGTAAAATTCAATTTTTCGTTGCTGTTTATCAACATCTGCGTGAGCGTATCCGCCAAGATATTATCCGTACCGATGATCCGGTTGATGCCATTGAACAGATGGAAATTGAACTGGCTCGTTTGACGGAAGAATTGACGGCGCGTGAACAAAAACTGGCGATCAGTTCCAAGAGTGTGGCCAATATCATTCGCAAGACGATTCAGCGCGAGCAGAACCGTATTCGCATGTTGAATCAGGGATTGCAGGCTGTTTCTTTTGGTCAGGTAGGAGGAGTGCGTTTGAACGTCAATGTACGTGAAAGCCATTCAATCTTGCTGGATGTGCTTTCCGAACAGCAGGAGCAACATCAGGATTTGTTCAAGAGCCAGCGTCTGACTTTCTCGGAAGCGATGGCGAAACTTTACCAGCGTCTGAACCCACAAATTGACATGGGGCAGCGTTTACCGCAGACCATTGGTGAAGAATTACTGGATTACCGTAACTACCTCGAATTGGACGTTGAAGTCAACCGTGGCTCTGATGGTTGGCTCAAAGCTGAAAGTGGAGCATTGTCTACGGGTGAAGCCATTGGTACAGGGATGTCAATTCTGGTTATGGTCGTGCAGAGTTGGGAAGAGGAATCACGGCGTCTGCGTGGTAAAGACATATCACCATGCCGTCTGTTGTTCCTTGATGAAGCGGCGCGTTTGGATGCGAAATCAATCGCTACGCTGTTTGAACTGTGCGAACGTTTGCAGATGCAGTTAATTATCGCAGCGCCGGAAAACATCAGCCCAGAAAAAGGTACAACGTATAAATTAGTACGTAAAATATTTAATAATCATGAACATGTACATGTCGTTGGTCTGCGTGGTTTTGGACAGGATGCTCCGGCCATTGAACAGCCTCAACCCATCTTGGAAGAGTAATTCTGGCGTTGGGTGATGTTTCTATCGTGCAAAGAGGTCATATTGGATATGATCTCTTTTAATCCATTGGGTATAGATAGAAAAATAAGGAGTGAATTAATGATAAATCCTAAAGACATTATCTTTTTTCCAGAGCCAGATCCTAATGAAAATCCTTGGGTGCATGGTAAACCTGCTGAAGAGGTGATAGGTGTTGTGGCATATAATCCTGAATGGGTAGTTACATGGCAGCAACTCTCTGCATCTATCAAGAAAGCACTGGGAAACATTGTCTTGCATATTGAGCACGTTGGTTCAACCGCAGTTCCTGGTCTTGCAGCCAAGCCGGTTATTGATATCGATCTGATTGTGCTAGATCCAATTCAGGAACAAACTTATGTTCCGGCGCTGGAGCAGCTTGGTTATGACTTAACGGTGCGTGAACCGAGTTTTTATCAACATCGCTGCCTACGGTTGGCAAAACCACGAGTCAACCTTCATGTTTTTGGTCCAGATTGTCCTGAACACATTCGCCATATTTTGTTTCGCGATTGGCTCAGAGAACATCCTGAAGATTGTCAACGATATATGGCTGCGAAGATAAACGCCAAAGATAATGTCAGTCAGGTAATGCACTATAATCAGAGAAAAGAACAGGTTGTACGTGAGATTTACCAGCGTATATTTCAAAGCCAGGGATTATTGTCATAATTTCTGACTGTTATGCTGACATTGTTATATTTTGTTAGTGCTCATTCGGGTAAAACAAACAGCCATATTGCTTTGGAAAAATTGACGTATTTATTGTCATTCTAAAACCATCTCCTACGGAGATGGTGATCGTTCCTGTGGAGTTATGTCAGTAGGTTGTTCAATCATGGGGAATAAATATTATAAATCTCTATCATAATATAATCTGGTAAAATTCAGCATGAATATGACTTTAAGAGAAATTTCTCTTAAAGTGGATAAACTGAGCTATCCTTTTACTATTTTTTTGGATAATTATTTATGAGTGGAAACCAAAAACATTGGTCACAAGTTGAGTATTTACATTCAACAGTAACCAACCCCAATATAAATATTAAAGGCACGCACAGTTATTATAGTCACTGTTGGAGTGATAGTTTTGAGAAGAGTGTTGTTCGTTATCTTTATGGTGATGAAATCAGTCTTGGGTGGGAACCTTTAGGTGTCGTTGATAAGCTTTACATAGGAAATTATGTCTGTATCGCATCAGAAGCTGTCATTCTGATGGGAGGCAATCATACTCATAGAATGGACTGGTTTTCTGTCTATCCTTTTTTGGAAGGTATTAAAGAATCCTACCAACATTCCGGTGATACGATTTTGTCTGATGGGTGTTGGATTGGTATGCGTTCAATGATCATGCCTGGCGTCACGATTGGAGAGGGAGCGGTTGTTGCTGCGGGGAGTATTGTCACGAAAGATGTTTCTCCGTATACCGTAGTGGGTGGAAATCCTGCCCGATTCATTAAATATCGTTTTGAACCCTCTGTTATATCGAGATTGTTGGCGTTAAAAATCTATGATCTGGATGAAGAGATGGTGGAAAAATTACTTCCTTATTTGAAAGGAGATGATATAGACTCCCTTGAATCAGCTTATTATTCTATTAATCAATAACAGATTGTTTGTTGACATATTTTTACCCTAAACGAAAAATCGTCAAGAAAGGCGGTTTTTCGCAGATCAAGTTGCTGCTTTGTTGGTTGCGTTCATTCACACCAATCATAGAGTTATCTATACTCCTGAGGATTTCCTCACTTGCCGTCACGCTGCAATTTGAAATCTACTGGCTATAACACCTATCTTGCCTATTAAACTCTTAGTTAATGACCATCAAAAAAATCTAATTGCTTTTGTTGAAATTAAACGTCATTGTTAATTGAAAATATATTTTACATGATTCATGTTAAGTAAGTAAGTAAGTAAGTAAGTAAGTAAGTAAGTAAGTAAGTAAGTAAGTAAGTAAGTAAGTAATAAGTAATAAGTAATATTATTATTGACTTGATTCGTTTCTAATTAATTTTAATTCAATAAATATCATTAATGAAAAATATTACCTATTTATCTGGCATAAATGGGAAGTGAAAATTGGATATTGAAAAAATTTTATATTAACGAGAATGAGAGTTGATTTATGAAAAATACAACGAAAGATGTGAATGATCTTCTGGATGATTTAGTTTCTAAACCTGAAGTGCAAGCTCGCTGGGAAGATGTCCCTGAGCAAGTAATGCAAGAATATCAACTGACACCTGCACAATATCGAGCGCTTTCTGAAGGAAATATAGATGCCCTGATCAATGAAGGATTGGCTGATAGACATGTCCAGCAAATGAGGGTTAGTTGGTAATGATCGACTATAGTTCACGTTTCCTGAAAACCTCTGGCTTGTGGGTATCCCGATTGGCTGTCGGGAGCAGTCATTTTGGTTTGGGAGTCAGTAGAAAAGAAGTCATGCATATTGTTTCCACGGCGTTGGATATTGGTGTGAATTTCTTTGATACAGCAGACGTTTACGGAAAAGGTGAAAGTGAAATAGCGCTGGGTAGGGCGTTATATGGGTATCGGCATGATGTTGTTATCGCAACAAAATTTGGTCATGATGAAACGGCAAGGGGGGCAAGCCAGACCGTAATGACACAATCCCTGAACAACAGCTTGAAGCGGTTGAATACAGATTATATCGACTTATATCAGTTACATGCACCGGATTTATCAACTCCTATCGAAGAAACTATCTCAACTCTTCAAGCATGGGTAAAAGAAGGAAAAATTCGAAGTTACGGTATTTGCAATGTGAAGTCATCAGAAATCAAACATTACTGCTGTACCGCACAGACAATGGGAGGCGCTTTACTGACTAGCGTACAAAATCCCTTGAATATACTGAACTACCCAGATTATGAAGAAATAAAGCCTTCTCTTAAGGAATTTCAGCTTGGCTTGTTGGCCTCACTTCCTTTGGCTCGTGGGCTGCTGGGAGGACATTATCGTACTGTGCTGGATGTTCCCTGTACGCATCCATTGTCTGGTTATAAAGGTCTTGGTTATCGCAATATTCGGACAAAAAATGCAATCGGCCGACTGATGCATGCTGCAAAACAATTAAATCGTCCCCCGTCCGTATTGGCACTGGAAGTGATACTGGCAAGCGAAGATCTAGTTTCCGTTCTGGTTGGGATCAGTAATTCCAATCAGCTACTTTCCCTGATTGATCTTAATCCATCATTGATTCAGCAAGAAACGATTGATTATCTCCTTGGGCGACGCCCAGAGCTGGGTTAAAGGTGTACCAAAAATTAATTCATTATTTATTGGAGGTCTATTAAATGGCTGAAGTGCTTAATCTAAACGCTTTAAAGAGAATGAAACTCAACCATGATCCTTCACCGTGGGCAATGTGTGATAACACATTTCAGAAAACGATCTCGGCTGATATGTTTCCGGTAAGCCACTGGACTTACCATTCACAGCGCAAACTCGCAGAGGCTCTTGGCAAGACAGGATCAGATGAATGGTATCAACATAACGTAAAAACCCGTCCTCTTTTGGAATTAGGTGAAACAGAGCCTTACGCACCCGATGAACTGGCAGATATCTGGTTGGTGGTGGCGGAGGATCTTCTGTCAGATGATTATCGTGAATGCATCAGTGATGTCAGCGAATATGATGTTAGTAAATTACAGTTTCAAGCACATTTTTGGGAGTTTGGCCCTGGTTCTTTCTTTCAACCTCATGTGGATAAACCCCATAAAATAGTTACCCATTTGATGTATCTGACGGACGATTGGGTTCCAGAAATGGGCGGATGTCTGCAATTGCTACGCTCTGCTGATCCAAAAGATGTTGTTGTTGAAATTGCTCCGAAAAAGAACACCTCAGCGATTATTCGCAGAACAGATTCAGCTTGGCATGCTGTCACATCAATTCCCAAAGAAATGCAGTCAGTGAGAAAGGTCTTACAAGTATGGTTCTGGGATAAGCCGGTTGTCTGATAAAAATTACCAGTATGGTCGTTGGGCTAACAACGACTCTAATCAGTTTGGAATAGTCACATGATAAATTGGCTGAATACACTTTCTGAATATGATGATGCGGTAGCTTCTGGCTCAGGAATCCCAATTATAAGGCCAGAAAAACCCTCGCAAGAAGCGCGCTGGCATCAGGTGATGGCTGAAATGTATGCAGAGGAATTTCGCATAAGCCACAACAAGGATGTCGCAATATTGAACATTGGCGAAAATACGGACTCTATGGCCTTATTATATACAAAAGTCATGGGCTATCGTGTTATCCCAGTTAACGACATTCATAACATAAAATTGCTGATACAGGAGATTAGCGAAAAAGATATTCTTATCATAGCAATGGCGTATGAACTGAAAGTAGGTTTGGTTGCCAGCATATTGGAAACGGTCGCTCAGGCTGGAAAAAACATAGGTTTTCTGTGTGGAAGAGATCTATCCAGCCTTAGCTATTTAGTGGCTAAATCATTGCTTCAACCTTCACTTTCAGAACAGCGTGAATGCTTGATCGATGCCCCAAAACACAAATATACAAATGATGAAAACGATCTTGAGCAACTCATTCTTTTGCTTTCCCAGCCATCAATGCTGAAAACAATCAGAAGCCATGGTGAAGGGAGTCATGCAAAATTGCCTTCACTGACCGTTTGTGGGCTGTTGGAAGAAACAGAATTTCCTCTGATGCCTTCGTGTGGATGCTCAAGAATGGCGCGGCGGTGTAAACGTGCTCATGGAAAAACACACGTATTTTATGGTCTGGATATTCGGGCTTATGTCATTAACTATATTTGTTGTAATGGCTTCAATATTGCAGAGGAACTTTATCCCTCCCCAGTATCAATGACACTGGCATTGACAGAAGGATGGTCAGCCGCTGTTTTGGCACCTATCCGCCCATTGATCGCTCCTGATTATCTTTTGACGCTATTTAGACAGATGGCACAAGAAAAAGTACCGCTTGGGCAAATCGCGGCTGCACTTAATGACGCTTGTGCTGCATTAGGACAGCCTTTTACCTTTGTGCTTCTTGGTGATCCGGCTTTACAGTTGGCGTTACAAGATGTAAGCCAGCATCAACCGGCAGATAAATGTGACCGTGTGGAAACAGAAACAACCTGCGGAGCTATTGGATGGATTAAGGCTGTATTGGAAGAAGGCATTCATGGGCATCGTTTGCTGCGATCCATTGATGCGTGGTTAGGCCGCACTGTGGTTGACAAGTTATCCAGCCTGCGCGAGAAGCTGACAAATATTGAACGGATGGCACTATTTACCCTGAAAAAACAAGAAGTTGTTTATAATCCAGATGATTATAAACAACTCTTGCGAAATAATGCACTTATCCAAATCTTAATTAGCCAGTGGGAAAAAATACTAGTTTCTTTATTGCATGAAGGCCGTGAAAGTTTTGATGCTTTTGATTTGCTTCATTATGATCAACTGCTCAATGTGGTGAGAACAGCCGAACCATGCCAGCGGTGTGGGACACCGATAGAAATTTCTTTATTCGGTAATTCAGAGGCAACGACGGGAAGCAGTGAAACTTATCTATGTCGGGTGTGTGGCCCGCTTTCCGCTCATCGTCACGGAGGCATTTACCTGGAGAATCTGACGGAAATCTTGAGCGCCCGGCAAGGAGAGAAGGTGGCGGCTAAAATACGGCTCTATGTTCCTCATTCTGACAATCCGGTCTCTCATCGAATACATCTCGAACTGCGTGGATATGATAAATCCACGGGGCAATGTTTTGCTTCTGAAATAAAAACAACGGAATTACGGCATGACGATGTCGTAATATTTGATATTAAATTGGATGAAAATCAGGGATGTGATTTGCACAGTATTCGGGTTATCGCTGTATCTGGTTTTAATATCGCTTTTCTCCGTATTCGTTTGGCTTGTTTACCCAAGCAGCCATAGGAAGAATATTTTTTATATCATCAAATTACGGCAGGGAAATATTATGAGAGTACTTGTTCTCAATCGTCGCCCTATTGTAGAAAAAATCGCATTATGGTTTGCCCAGACAAATGCCGAGGTTTTTCTTGTAACACCGAAAGTATTGATGCCGACATCGGCAAATTCATCTGATAGGGGGCATCAATATTTCAAGGAAATTTATTCTGTTGATAATTACGATTCACCTGCTGTAAATGAATTGATTATGAAGGTAGTCGAAGAAAAACATATTGACCGCATTGTTTCCGCAACAGAAATTGACGTATTACGCGCAGCGCAGGTGCGCCGAAAAATGGGTTTAATTGGGCAGGATGAAGTCTCGGCACTCTCTTACCGTAACAAATGGATCATGAAATCTCGGCTCCAAAAACATGGGATACCGGTTGCTAGAATGCAGCAAGTCGTTGATCGGCAGTGGGTTGAGGAGTTTGCCCATAAATACGGTTTTCCTATCGTGATTAAACCTGTAGAGGGGGGTGGATCGGTTGGTGTTCAGATCATTCACCATATCGGGCAGTTACAGCACATCGATTTCGAGCAATTGAAACAAGGTTACCTTGTTGAAGAATGGATTGAAGGAGAATTTTTCACCATTGACGGGTTAATGAGAAATGGCATGATGCTTCACTGCTGGCCTTCGCGTACGACTGCCAATTTTTCGGCCGTCAGTGGGAATTCCACGCTGCTGAGTTGGATGTTATTAGCGGATGATCCTCTGACAGCGCAGTTATCCACTCTGGTGTCACGAGTTATCATGGCTCTTCCGCCTACACCTGATACTACGGCATTTCATGCTGAAGCCTTCTTTTGTGAAAAGACACAGCGTCTTGTTTTGTGTGAAATTGCATGTCGCCCAGGAGGAGCAGGGCATGTGCCTGTCTATGAAATGGCATTTGGCTTGAATTTGTATAAAGAAACTTTGCTGGGCCAAGCGGGATTGTGCTCACAGGAAACCTATCGAGATGTTTATCCTCACGCTATGGCGGGATTTGCTTGGTTTCCTCCCAAAGAGGCGATTTTTGGCTATGCTCCTGAAAGCTGCCCTGTTGACGGCATCAATGGCTATCAGCTTATGGCGTGTTCCGGCCAGCGTTATCAATCACCTCACTCCATATCTGATCACATCGCCAAGGCGTTTGCTTTGCAGCCAGTTGATTGTGATCCGGCTAAAGTGATTACCGAGGTTGATGTGTGGTGGAAAACAAATGTGATCTGGAATTAAGTCGGTAAAGCAAAAGATAAAGGGGCTGGATTCGACTAATAAGTGCAATTTTTCACACTTTATGGATGGGAATGAAATGACTAAGCAACTGATATCAGATAATTGGTTCACTGAAATTACCAAGGCTCTAAAGGAATATTGGCAGAACCGTGAGGTTGGTTTTCTTATCGATTACTCAGATAATCTGGATACACTGAAAGCCCTGATGTTTGAATTACAAACATGTGGCGCCAAAATAAAGGCAATAATATCTGTATCAGATGAGTCTTGGCGCCCCAAAGGGGTATTGTGCTGGCATATTGTGAATATTAATCAACGCCCCCTGAAAGAGATATTGGAAAACCAATGTATGAGTATAAAACATTGGTTAGACAAAATAGATCCAGAAAGAAATATCACTTTTTTAGGGGGTGTCAGATTACCGCTTTCTCAATTTGCAGACCGACCTGTTTATGGTTGGCAGAAACCCGAATGGGCGCAATTTGAAGATAAAATCTATATTGATGACAGCCTTCGTCGGTGGGGAATTAATACACCTGCTTATCAGATCATCGATCCTAATATTAATGATGCAGTGGCGGCATTTCACCTTCTCAATAAAGGAAAAGGCGTAATATTGGCCATTGATGGCTCGGAGTCATTTAGCGCAGGGGCAAATGGTTTGGCTTGGATCAAGGATCATCATGAGATTGCCCATGTTTTGGATAAATTCCGCGATAAAACCAGAAAACTTCGGGTAGCTGAATTTATACAAGGAATTCCGTGCAGTATTCTTGCGATGGTACTGCCAAATGGTGTTGCTGTTTTTGATCCGATAGAAATACTGACCGTCTTTGAAAAAACGACCAACCATCTGCTGTTTTGTGGATCATCTAATCGCTGGCAATCAGGAAAAGCAGAGGATGTCATGCGTCACTGTACGCGTCTAGCAGGGCAGAAACTTGCAGAAGAAGTCGGCTATCGCGGTATTTTCAGCCTTGATGGGATATGGACAGGCAGCGATTTTTTTGCGACAGAAATTAATCCGCGCCATGCTTCTGGATTGGGGTTACGTCGTGCAGCCCCTATGTTTCCTTGTTATCTATTTAACCGGGCGGTTCAGGAAAATAGCCCTTTTATTATGAATATCGACTCCGTTCGAGTAGAAATGACATTACGTGGTATGGTACGAAATTATTCAGGCCAAGATATTATCATATTAGATAAAGATGAAAAACAGCAAAGAGTAATAGAAATTGAAGCCAATGATAATATGATTGTGCTTGGTGTTCCTTCTGAAGGAATCGATGCACTTATTCACTGTTCACTGAATCAGGAAAAATTGCTTGGCAATATTGTTGCTGAACTGGCTAGCAAAGTTTCTGATCTCGATTACATTAGTTTTGTCAACCGTGATATAAACTAATGGTATATATACCCAATCAAATGATTTTTTGATCATAATCACGCAATTCAGAGAATGATGGCTCTGTCGCTTTGATATTTATTGAGAATAAGAAATCCGATGCCAGCCAATGTAACATATAATATGATACTTCCCCATAATAAGGTGGTGGAAAAACTGAGAAGTTGAGTGAATAACCAGGGTGCAACGACGGTTGCACCGCCAAATGCAAATTGGAGAATGGAAGAATAACGCCCTTCATAACCAGAGCGGGAAAACATTAATATTGCTACACCTATCTGCGCGCCGAGAATGGCTTCAGAAAGACTAAGCAGAATGGTCACGATAAAAATTAAGATAAATTGTAATAAAAGATCGCCATTAAGAAAGAAAATGATGCCATACGCCACAGTTTGTAAAAAACCTGACCAGGCCAGTGATTTCAGACAACCAAATTTATTGCTTAATCTTAATGCAACCTTCTGAAAGCAGGGAATACCGAAACACAGCCCTGTAAAAACAAAAACAGCAAACCAAGAGGGAAGGGCGCGTTCAATAAGGAAATAGTAAGGTAATACAATCTCAATGCTTTTTCCTGCTAGTAGCAATATGCCAACCAAAAAGACGAAAACCAGGTATTTTTTATCGTTAATGATCGAAAAAGATGAAATTTTCATCTTGTCTTCCTGAACCGCTTCTTGAGTGTCTTCGTTAATTTTCTTGGCTGCTTTTTGAGTGATCATGAAAATAATCATTCCTGAAATAAAATAACCGAGTGAATTACCCCAAATTATGAAGTCAGCAATATTATTAGACATTCCGTCCTTGCCAATAAAGAACATGGATAGCAATGCACCGCAGCCAAGCCCGATATTTCGGCAACTGTTTATAATGGCAAATACATTGAGTTGGGTATTTTTAGCAGGAAATAGTGTCCTTATTGCGGCTGGATTGGCACACCAGAAAATACGTTCACCAATTGAAACAAACATAACAATAACGGCTATCTGCCACGGTGTTGAAACAACCATCATCCAAGGAAAGGCAATAAATCGCAGTAGGCTTCCTATCAGGGTTGAGTGGGATGGCCCCAATTTATCAGCCAGTAAGCCTGCTGGGAAACCAGCAATGAGCAGGGCTATTATGGCACCGATTGTCATTGCCAGGCCAACTTCTACAATGTTTAACTCCTGAACCAACACTAAGTAAAAAATTGCTATGGGTCGCCAGATCCCACCGCCCATACTACCGATGGCCATTGCCACTAAAAACAGGCGTCCCTGAATATTCAGCGCCATGATTGTTTTCCTCTAATCCAATTAATGAGTGGTAATATTCCAAACGTAGATGAAGATATTTATTTAATGATTGAGTTTGTAATATTTAGCCATGTTATTTAAAAATTCTTCTACTTGCGCCCATGAGGTGAGACGAATATAGACGCCATTAAAATCGGCCAACAATAATTTGTCTTTTTTAAATTGGTGTTTGCGATAGTTCAGGATTTGACGAAAAAAATTTAAATTCACTTTTTCGTGGCAGCCAGAGGCCATATCTGGTCTTTGCTTTCCATACCACTTAAAAACACGTTTTACTGCCTGAAATAAACAAACATAGGTTGGCATATAGAGATGAATGACTGTATCTGCTTTCTTTAAGCGTTGTGACAAACTGGAACCATAATTGCCATCAATAATCCATCTTGGTTTATTCGTTAAGAGTAACAATTTCTGTTGCCACTCTTCTGCTGAAGGAGCAACCCATCCTTCACACCAATATTCTTTATCAAGATGAAATAGAGGAATGGAGCAAATATCATTCAATCTTTTGGCAAAAGATGATTTTCCTGCTCCCGGAGAGCCAATAATTAAAATACGATGCATATCATTAATCATGATCATTCCTGTTTAGTTCAGTTATTTTTCTCCATTTATCAAGTAGAGGAATAATCGTATGCCCCAATAATTCATAACGACGGGCTTGAAGATGGTTGGGAACACCGTTTCTTTGTGCTTTATCTTGAATCAATTGATATTGACGACGGAGGAATCTGGCAGATAAAGCAAAATCATGTGCGATGTCTGCGGTAGAAAATTTGAGTTGATAGAGAACCGCAGCCGCTACAAGCCCTGTACGATCTTTTCCCAGACTGCAATGGAGTACAACATTGCCAGCATGGAGTAATTCTGTCACTGTTTGTGCAATGGACCATGCTGCCGTACTCATGGTGAAATAAAGATCGACATAATCAGATTGTTTGACGATATGAGAAAGATGGTTTTCTGGTGGTTTAAATCGAATGGGGAGAGCCAGATATTTTATTATTTCAGGAAGATCATGACTATTGAATTGCGGTTCATATTCTTCAGGTGTACGCAAATCTACCCAACTATTTATGGGTAATATCCCAGATAATGTATTTAAACTGGCCTTTTCTTTCCCTCGTTGTATACCACAACGGATAAGTGTTCCACGACTATTGTTATCGGTATGGTTGGTACGCAATATTCGCCCATTCAGGATATCAGCATGATGTATCGGGCAAATGCACAGTTTATTGACATGGTTGAAATGTGTTCTCATTGTTATTCACTATATTTATATTCCGAAGGGAAAAGTTGTTTGAGGAATTTCACCATCAATGCCAATTCACCAATACCAATCCTGATGTATCCATCCATTCTTTCTTGTGAACTCATATTACGGATGTAAAATCCACCCAAGGCTGCTGTTTTCACCAGTTGAGCAGGACTGTCACCACAGATTTTGACATTAATGAAATTGGCACCGGAAGGAAGGATCTGCCAATTCGGGCGTAGTTTCATTATGGTTCCAATGACATATTCCCTTGCCTGAATAATGGATTGGCAGATTTGTTTGATTTGGTATTCCTTTACCAAAATACCTTGGAGTACTGCCCAAGCGCTTCCTGAGATAGCGGCTTCCGTTCTTTCTTGAGACAAAATATCAATAATAGTTGGAGAAGCTATCACGGCGGCGATACGGGCACCTGCTAGGCCGTAGCCTTTTGAGAATGAACGAACATAGATGATATGTTCAGGCTGGCCTAAAACGGCTAAATGATCAATGTTGCCAAATGCTATGAAACACTCATCAATGACCAGCAAATGACCCTGTCGTATACAAGAGTTAGAAATCGCTAATATTGTTTCATCATCAAATTCTATGCCCGTCGGGCTATTGGGATTTGAAATGGCAACAATGGATGGCGGTGTAGTTTGAATGGTGTCCAATAATGTTTTGAGACAGAAATTCTCAGTACACTGATCATTGAAATAAATCGGTAATATGTTGATCTGATTAAGATTGGCATGATCAATCCAACCAAAATAGTTAGGTATTGGAATAATTAATCTGCCTGTTGTACGTGCAATCAGACGCAATATCAGGCCAATGGCAATATCTGATCCTGGAGTGAAATAAATACAGGAAGAATCAATCCCCAGCATTTTTGCAGCACGGTTATGCTCAATTTGTGGGTAAGGATAAAACTGGTGTCGCTGTGGAGGAATATCAATATCCTGTATCATCTTCGTCAACGCTGTATGATGTAATTCACCACTGCGCAAGTTTGTGCCATGCTCCAGAAATTCTCTTGTGCGAGAAGGGCGCTCAGGGGCCAGAGGCAATGGATAATTGATTGATGTTATATCTGCCATTTATACACTCCATAATTAGAACGTTAAACCTTGGCTCCCAATAACCGCAGTTGCCCCAACAAGTCGGGATAGCCTCTTTCAAGATGATCAACACCGCCTATTTGCGTTTTGCCCGATATCTGTAAAGCTGCGATAACCAAAGCGGCGGCACCACGCAAATCGGTAGCATTCACTGTTATGCCACTTTTGCCGGGGACACCGGGCATAATTTCTACAGTTCTTCCACTGCGTATGATTTTTGCCCCCATTTTTTCCAATTCTTCGATGTATTGAAAACGCTTAACCCAAACCTGCTCGGTTAGGCTACCGCCCTGCTCAGACGCCATCAACAAAAGAGCCATAAAGGGTTGATTATCACTAAATATTCCGTGGGAAGTGACTTGAATATCCAATCGGGAAGCTGGGGATACATGAGCGATGGAGAGATTATTACCCTGCCATTGAAGCAGATAACCCAGTTTCTCCAAACAGGCAATTTCAGCGGAAAGCCCTGTTTCAATGTGCTTCCGCGATACGTTGGTAATGGAAATTGGCGCGTGGCAGTAAGTCGAAAGCGTTAGATAAGTCATTACTTCGATCAAATCAGGCCCGATAGTAGTTTCAAAACCACCCGCTTCAGGTTTCCCTTCAATAATGATTCGGTTTTTTTCCCACTGTATGGCAACTTGCTGACATTTTATTGCTTCCACTAATGCCACAACGTCCGGTTTAGGATAGGGATTGATAATTTCACTGATACCTTCAGCTCTTGCTGCACACAGCAATGCTGCTTTGGTTGCGCCAGAATAAAGTGGGCCGGTCAGTTTGTCCGTTCCTTCTTCAGGGACGGCAAAATCAGCCATATCGATTCGGGCAGAGGAGAAACGCTGTGCAGTTGCTTGAATAATATTTCCTTCTGCTTTTACTGTAGCCCCGAATCTTTGCAAAACAGAGCATAATTGTTCAATTGGCCGTTCTCCTTCTTGCCCTCCTCCAATTTTGCAACCACCGGTTTCACCTAATACAATATGGCCGGTACGGGCGAGTAATCCAGGAGCAAGATACCAGGCTCCATGAATCAAAGCGCTTAAATCGCCAGGGATATTGCTATTGTTCAAGCTGCGGGGATCAATATACATGGCGCGCTTTTCTGGCTCATACACTATATCGGCGCCAAGCAATTGACCGATTTTTCCCAATATCCTGATATCTGCAATATCAGGCACATTTTTGATCAAAGATGGTTGATTTGATGACAATGCCAGGCTGAACAACGGGGGAAATGCATGCTTAAATCCTGATACCTGCACTTGGCCTGATAATGGACTGCCACCAGTGACTTCAATCTTGTGCATTTTATTTCTCCAGTTCTTATGTCAATGTTAGTTAGAAATAAAAACAGCAGTTAGCACGCGACGATAAGTCCCGACAGGCGCCGTATCAGAGACGGGTGTCACCATATGCCATGAATGGTCTGAGCGGTGCAGAATAGCTGATGTGTTCAGTTCTGGTGGAATTTCGCGATCAACATCTTGTGAATCGTCAGAACGTAAAATACGCAGACATCCACCCCAGTCAGATGACCAATTCCGGTTGAAGTTAAAGATTTGAGTGACTATTTTCTCCGGTTTATCCGTGTGTGGACCTAACCATTGGGAAGAACGGTAGCGCCATAATGTTAAATTCAACATCGTCGAGCCGAGGTCTTTTCCAATGAGTGCTCCCATCCGATCTCTATATTGATCGCTTCGCAGATATTGAATGAATTCATGCCATATCGGAGAAAGTGGGGTATCTTTTTCAAGCTGTAATGTTTCTAGACTGTACATTTTTTTATCATTGGGTTCTCCCGCTATTTTCTCAGCAACAATAAAGCCATTATCAGGAAAAGTTTCCATCAAGCTATTTGCAATATCGTTGTGAATAAATGGTGATACTATTCCCCAGTGATAAGGGGTATCCGTCAATGTCTCAGGCAGTAATAAATTAAACATGGTTTTTGCTATCCTTATTTATTATCAGAACTAACGTAATGAAGAAGGAGCGCGCGGCGTGCATGTTGTGAACCGGATACCACTTTACGAACACTGTGCCAAGAATATGGGGAAGGCAGGAGGATCACTGAACGATTAGGAGCAGGAGCTACCGTTTCCTTTATATCATCAGGATCGGAAGAGCCGAGAATAAGTAATTCTCCTCCCTCTATGGCACCGGTTGGAAAATAGAGGGTCTGGGTGATGACTTTATCTGTGCGATCACAATGGGGAGCCAGCCAGCAATTTTCATGATAAATGGTAAAACGCACATGCAGATGGGTTTCTGTGAGATCACGCCCCGTCAATGTTGAAGAATAATTGCGATAACCTTCACTCAGAATGGTTATCAACATAGATTTCCAGGCCGTTGTCAGGTTATTCCATGTATCCAAGACAGGGACACCATTATCAATGGCCAATAGATCCCAAGTGCTATAGTATTTTTCATCACCTTCTTCACGATGAGATTTACGATAACCGTTTTGTGGGAATTCTGACTGTAACCGTGCGAAAACTTTTGGGGATAAAAAACGATCGGAACAGAACCATTCAAACGGCTCTTTTTTTTGCTTAAAATCGGGGGAATATCGCCGGATATTCATAGGGATCCTCCTGATGTTTGATCTTTCTCATCTGTTACCTGTAACGCTATTTTTTTCATCACTTCAGTCGGGCGATCTTTGTCATTGGCAAATAGCAATGAATAGCCTTTTAGGCGTTCCATGGGTGATTGGGGTGTTTCATGGAAGATTTGGCGGTTGTATTTACCGACTTCTGCAAGTGAAGAGCCTTCGTGCAGTTCATTATAAGGGGTGTAGACGGTTGGTCGGACTCTAGCGCCTTCTGCGATCAACCATTCAATTGTTTTGATTGAAGCCTCCATCGTATCGCCAGGTAATCCAAGAATAATGAATGCGTTGATTTCTATTCCATTATGTTTGGCGATTGCCAATAATTCTTGAATCTTGGCTTCTGTATTCAGCTTTATTCGTGGCAATTGTAAATTTTGCGAAACCGAAATGGTTTCTACACCAAGGCTGATTCTTATACAGCCAGCTTGCGCCATCAGTGCAATCAATTCCTCATTCAGGTGATAAAGTGTGGTAACGCATTTCCATTTAACAGGTAATTTCAACTCGATGAACTTATGACATAACTCTTTTACCCATCGGCGATTCAATGTAAAAGTGGGAGCATAAAAAGAGATGTAATCAAATGGCTGAATCTGTTGTTGGTCGGTTATATATTTAATCACGCGATCAACTGAGAGCCGCCGTTCACTTTTTCCCTGCATTGATGGTACATCACAAAATTCACAACCAACCGGGCACCCACGGGCGACAGGAATAACGAGTTCACGTCGATCAGGAATACCACAGAATTTATTCAAATCGTTTTTATACATTCGATCATAAGCGGCGTAGGGGATTTCCAGTGTATCGGGTAATATCCACTCTTCCGGGCTTAACATATGGCCGGCATTACCTTGTAAATAACCCTCTGGTGTTTTCACTATAAGGCCGGGAATACTGCCAGTATTAGAGCCATAATTTAAAAGAAAAGATTCGACACTGCTTTCATAATCACCACTGAAAGCAATACCTTCAAAGCCAAATTGTTTGAACCAGTCAGGAACCTGTTTTGAAAGTCGCCCGAAAGTAAACATCTTTACCTGCGGCAAAATTTCTCGACAATACATGACAGTACGGTCAAACCCATCTACTGCATCAAAATCATTAAATAAACCAACAAAATCATAACCTTTTGCCAATTCTTTGGCTAAATCATGCCAAGTCAGATTAAGTGTGCCACCGTCTAGTGCCGTGACTTGCCAAGATGGATTTTTTTCCCTGATATAAGTTGCGACTTGAAATAAAGGTAGGTGATGACCTGCATTAAAATAGGAAGGAATATAGGGCGGGATCAGTAATAATATACGCATGTGCAAATCTCCTATGCTAAAGAGTGGTATGAGCATTTGCTAAATAGACAAATTGGCAGATTGCCATCGTTGCGTAACAGCCGGATGGAAGAAAAAACTCTACCGTCAAACTGGAACGATCAGGAAATTCATGATCATCAGTGAGTTCGACAATTTTTACATAGGTATGAACAACTGTAGGACGCAGGCTTTGCTTTTCTGTTTTTTTTCCATCAATGATTTCAATCCGGCTAAATGGATACCAGGGCATCGCTGCTGCAAATGCCATAATGTCAGAATAAGAATTGGGCAAAATATAGGGTATTGATGAGCGTATCACCCGTAACCCTTCATGATCTCGTTGGAATTCTTGTGCCACAAGATGGTTCCATTGATAAGATCCGTAAGAAGCGTAATAAAAAGAGAGCCGTCTGGGATCTAATTGATGGAAAAAATTGACTGGCTTGCCTTGCCATTTTTGGGCTGCCTGTGCTTCTGGAGAAGCCGATTCACGTACTAATAATAACGCTTTTTCCCATTCTCCTTGATGGAAAGATTGCCCAATAAGATGTGTGGTAGATGGCCCTCCGGGTACACCAAACCGTTGTGTATCATAATAATTAATAAAAGCATGGTTGTGTGATGATTGTTTTGCCAATGTATGAGCAATATGATTATGTAAATTACGGATAACAACACGAAAACTATTACCTACTAACTGGCCAATCTTTATATTTTCTTCAAAATAGCCAATTTTATGTAATGAGAGCCATTTGCCTGATGCCATATCTAAACGGGAATTGATGGCATTGATATCTACATTATTCGGTAAGGATTGAATAGAAATCCTCTGGCTTGTTACTCCATCTTCATCTTTTAATCCGGCATAGCCAATATGATTTTCCGGTATTTCTAATATGTTGGAAATGTTCGTAATTGCTTCAGATGTTGTCATGCCTTCTTTGCATAATTGGAAATGCCAGATCTGTTTTTTCATAGAAGGTTTATAGAATTTCGGTACCTCTTCAACTAAAAAATCTTCGGGTACTCTTTTCAAAAAATACTGAAAGTCTCTGTTATGAAAGGAGGTTGGCGATTGTTTTAAAAATGATGTGTTGAATTCTATGTTATTCATTGGAATATTCCCGATTCTCTAGGTATGGTTTTTATATCCATGACAAAAATAAGATTGTTTATGCATTACTGATATGCAAAGAATATTATTCTTTAACATAAATAACTTTCTGCAGGGAAATAATCTTCAAGATTTCCTTCTCGCCAAATATCGGTTGTCGCACAGTGTAATCCTCCACCAAAAGGATATGCGTTCCGAAAAGGAATGGGGATGATCTCAAATCCTAATTTATCCAATTGTTCCATTTGATGAATTTCGGTTTCTTCAACACATACTGTTTTTTCATCAAGTGACAGGAGATTCATTGAAAGCCATACACTCGAATAGCATAATGGCGGTGATTGGCTATGTGCTGGGGATGCAGCTTCAATAATTTGCCAGTCATTATGGATAAAGAACTGTTTAAATTCAGGTAATAAAGGTCTGACTGGATTACTTAAGATCAAACCAGGGCGCAAAGGCAGTAAGGTACAATCAATATGACTTGGAAAAGGATCACTAGGAAAATTGATTGGATGAATACGATAATCAGAGAAATGACGTTTTAGCCAATCAACCCCTTTCATATTAGTGGTAAAACCATGTTGTACGAAAAGATCTTTCCCACATCGGAAAATATCAGCTGCTTCAAAAATAGGTTCTTCTTCTGTTGTGACAAATTCTTTTTTCTTCACCCATTCCTTTCGGGTTTTCATGCTGATTGCTTCCGATAAATAACCATGCCGATAACTGGCATCTGATAGTCGGGGGCGTGGTGCCGATTCGTGTCGCATTCCTCCATCTTCTTTCAAATAAGTTGAAATAAGCGGTCGATAACATAAGTATTCAAAAAAACGGGATCTGAAACTCATTGTTGCTTCAAGAATTTCCCGCCCAACAGTAATCAGCACGTCTCTTGGTGGCTGGCAACCAAACATTGTTCCTTGAGTGAAATCAGGGGTTTGCACAGGAGAATTGAAATCCAAGGGTGTTGGACGATCAACGCGTATTCCACGCGAGGTTAATATTGATGCTAATCCATCCAGTTGCTTATTGGCTGCGTCAATTGATTCTTGGCTTCTTGGTCCATAACGCCCACGCATATCCGAATTTTCTGGAATACGTGCCATAAATGCGGGTTCTGGCGGAGGAATACAAGCATTATCAGCACGACCAACAATAACATGTCGTAATTTTCCCCATTCTGTATGGCATTCAACATGGGTTGGTGAGTTATTTTGTTTCTGATGTTCATTTCTATGAACAGAATTTGTCACGATATACTCCTTCAGTAAAAACTTCTAGTTATTATAAAAATTGATTGATTAATATATTTATTTTAAAAATAAATTATGATTGTAAATTATTTTTAACTAACCTCTTATTTATCTTGTTTTATAAAAAAATACCAGCTTGGTAATATTTCTATTTTAGGTATTATGAATCTTTTGTAATAATATTTTTTTGCAATCAAAAGATAAGATGATTTTGAGTTTAAAAATGATATCTATCGTTGTTAAAATCAATTCAAATTTTATTGAGTTTGATTAATTAAAAGTTAAACCAATAGATGTTTTTTATTGGTTTTATACAAATTAAGATAGTCTAGTGAAAAGGATAATTTAGGCTTAAATCACCAACTTGACACCTCAGTATAGATTATATAACCTTACATTTCATAATTGTTAAACCTTTGTTTTTAATGTGTGAGGTGTTATGATTTTATCAAAAAAAATAAATCATTTTTTGAGTGTTGCCGAATGCGGATCTTTTAAAAATGCGTCTAAAAATATTCATATAAGCCCACCTGCACTATGTAAAAGTATTGCTGACATTGAGGATACATTAGGGTTCAAGTTATTTAATCGCTCTAATGTAGGTGTGACTTTGACAGAAGAAGGCGTAAATTTGTATAAATATTTACTACCAATACGTGATGATGTTGAAAATATTAAATCAAGTTTACCAACCATACTAACAAAAAAAGAAATAAAAGTAGGAACAGACAGTTATAATCAGGCGTTCAAGAAATTGTTAAGTAAAATTATTGAAAATGAATATGTTGATCTATTGAGTGAAATGTATTATTTTGATGAACATAGAATTAAATTACTTTCAGGGGAATTGGATTTTTTTATCTCCACTCATCCACCAATAGAAGATAAATTAGAACGAATTACATATAAAGTACATGAACGTGAAACTGAGGTATTTATCATATCAAAATCGTTATTTAATAAAAATAATTCATTGACTAATGTGGTTCGTAATGAAAAAATGATACTCCACTCTGGAACAACAAAGCATCCATGCTTTGATGAAATGTTGAAATACAGAAAAGAACATAAAATTAATACTCAGATGTTGGTTTTTCCTGATATAAGTCATATTATAGAGTTTGTTTGTTTTGGTATCGGGTATTCAATAATCAATAATTCTATTTTAAATGTAGATTATTTAAATAGCGTTGGAGTTAAAATCATCCCAAATACATTATTTTCGTCTGAGACATTTAGTTATATTTATTATTTAAAAAGAAAAGAATTAGAGCTAAGAAAATTTATTAATTATTTAAATTGAATCTCCTTCTGTATAATAGGTGAACTGTTTTTTACACATAAAAAGTAATAATTACATTCACAGAAATAACATTAGATTATTGTGCGGTATATCTCATTTTGATTCGATAAGAACATTTATTATTTCACGTTGCTGTAATCAATATAGAGTAAGGAATAACAATGCGGAAAGTGACGTTAGCATTAAGTGCGATTGCACTTGCTTTTGGCCTGAATGGTATGGCTCAGGCAAAAATGTTTATGCCTGAGCAGGTTAGCTCAGGAGTAACAACCGTAGATTTGGCCCAGCGTCAGGCTGTGCATTGGGTCTCAGTAGCGCAGATTGATAAAAGTTTGCAGAATCAGCCCCCCATTGCTGTAGGGTTTGATATCGATGACACTGTATTGTTTTCCAGTCCTGGTTTTTATCGTGGTAAATTGAAATATTCACCAAATGATAATAGCTATCTGAAAAATCCGGCATTTTGGGAAAAAATGAATAATGAATGGGATGAATTCAGTATGCCGAAACAAATCGGTATTGAATTGGTTCAGATGCACTTAAAACGCGGTGATGATATTTATTTCATTACAGGGCGTACAGAAACCAAAACAGAAACCGTCACTAAATATTTGCAGGAAGGGTTGCACATTCCGGCCGATAAAATGCACGCCGTTATTTTCGCAGGTGATGAGCCAAGTAAGAATGATAAAGTCAGTTGGATGAAAAATCATAAACTGAAAATCTACTATGGCGATGCAGATGCTGATATTGCTGCTGCGCATGAACTGAATATCAGAGGTATTCGTATTCTGAGAGCATCAAATTCTTCTTATCAGCCCCTGCCTAAAGCTGGTCGCTTTGGGGAAGAAGTAGTCATTAAATCCGAGTATTAATCTGAAAAATTTTACAGAATGAATTTTAGTTAGAGGCACTTAAGGTGCCTTTTTCTTTTTTAGTGCTAACATAAGCTAATTTATTATAATAAAAACTTTTTTTTACCCGAGGTGACTGGCTATGATGATATGCTTCTATCTTAATAGATAATTATGTATATAATTACCACTATTCTTTCTCGATAAAACAAGTCTACCGATAATTAAAATAAGTCATTGGATAGCTGCATGCATAATAAGGTAAGGTGAGGTCTTATGGCGAAGAACACGGTCAGGTTACTGAAAGTTTCTTTTATCTGTAGTGCGTTGGCGGTATCAGAGGGAACCTTTGCAAGTCAACAAAATGGACTGATAGTAAATGATACCCAACAATTTTCAGAGGAACAAAAAAAGAAAGACGTAGTTGCTTCACCGGATCAGATTATTCCTATATCTGCAGTGAATTCTATTGAAGCAAATCGAAAACAGATACAAAGTTGGTTGCCGAAACAAGTAAAACCAATATTCATTGATCGTTTGGCAACGTTATATGCAGTCAATAAAATGAAACCGCTATGGCAAGATAAAAATATGGTTCAACAGTTTGAACAGCAATTATTTGAACTATCATTGGCCGGGGTTCAACCCCAGTTTGGAAAGTGGCTGACTCAACTTCATTCTGCTGAATTAAGTGATATGGGGCGTGATATTATTTTATCAGATGCCATGTTGGGTTATCTGCATTTTGTCAATAATGTTAAGAGAAAAGGGGAGCCGTGGTTATACAGTAAAAATTCTTATAAGCTTGATTTACCGCCTTCTGATTTAATTGATAAATGGCAACAGCATATTACTGATAATCATGTGCTTTCTTACATCACTGCATTGTTACCAGATAACCCTATGTATAAAAATATGCGTAAGGAGATGCTGAAACAATTGGCTGATAAACAGCAGTGGTCTGAATTTTCAATGAAAGGAACATTAAGACCGGGACAAAATAGTGAAAGTGTTGTGGCGTTAAGGGAAATATTAATTCGTTCCGATACTTTGGATTCGTCAACAGTCAAACCTGAAAACAAGGTTTACAATAAAGAATTAGTGGCTGGCGTAAAACGTTTTCAAGCTTTACATGGGTTATCGGCTGATGGTGTTATTGGGCAGTCGACGAAAGCATGGCTGAATACTACGCCACAAACCCGCGCTCGAATTATGGCATTAAATATACAGAGGTTGCGTATTATTCCCGGTAATATTCCTACAGGTATTTTGGTCAATATTCCCAACTACTCATTATTTTATTACCTGGATGGTAAAGAAGTATTGAATTCTAAAGTCGTTGTCGGGAGACCGAGCAGAAAAACGCCTATCATGAGCAGTGAGTTGAATAATGTGGTGATTAATCCACCGTGGACTGTTCCTACCAGTATGACACGGAAGGATATTGCACCTAGAGCAATGCGTGACCCTAGTTATTTTCGTAGTCGTGGTTATACCGTTTTTTCCAGTTGGAGCAATGATGCCAAGGTTATCGATCCTTCATTAATTAACTGGGAAGTGACTACGCCAAATAATTTTCCTTATCGTATACGGCAGGCACCTGGTCCAACTAATTCACTAGGGCGTTTTAAGTTCAATATGCCAAACTCAGAAGCGATTTATTTGCATGATACGCCAAATCAGGCTTCATTTGGCCGGGAAATGAGAGCGGTCAGTTCAGGTTGTGTACGTGTTAATAAGGCTCCTGAATTGGCTAATATGTTGTTGGGGAATGCAGGTTGGAATAAGGATCGGGTAAGTAATTCCTTAAAAACATGGACAACAGCATATGTGAATATTCCGAAGAAAATTCCGGTATTTCTCTATTATCAAACGGCTTGGGTTGATGAAGGAGGAGTGCCTCAATATCGCGCAGATATTTATGATTATGATATGAGTGCCAGAGAGCAATCTGAGCTTTTATCCGAGATCCTGGCAACTCGAAATGATTTATAATTTCCTATAATTCATGAAAGAAGAAAGTTTAAAATCAATATCTGTACAGTGAGGGAAATAGCGCTATTTTCCTCACTGTTATTTTCTCCTTATCCTGTCTTTTGACTCTATTTTTCCTCATGATTACCTTTTCTTAATGTGATTTTTTCTCTGCTATTGATAAATTTATCATGATTCAGATGGATAAAATTTTGTAATAACACGACATCGTTAATATTTCATCTATGTTTAATATTATTTGCATTATGTTAGATTGGTCACAATTACTGACTGGTAAATTTACAGTAATATACAAAAATTATTGAAACTACTTTTTGTTTGTTGCTGTCTTATTAGTCGGTTAAACTCAATGAGTCATCTAGTTTAGAAATTATTAATACATCATAGAATAGCAAGGCATATTAATCCATGAATGATATTGACTATAGCCGCCGAAAGTGGCTCGGTGTAGGTGCAGCTGCGTTAGGGTTAAGTTTATTGCCTCAACATGCATTGGCCGCATTGACAACGCCACGTCCTCGAATTTTACGTTTTGATAATTTGCACACGGGGGAAACACTCAAAGCAGAATTTTTTGATGGTCGTCGTTATAACAAGTCAGAATTGGCTCGTTTGAATTATTTATTCCGCGATTATCGCCAAAATAAAATCAAATCTATTGATCCGAAACTGTTTGATCAGATTTATTTATTGCAGATGATGATAGGAATAAATAAACCTGTTCAATTGGTGTCTGGTTATCGTTCATTGACGACTAATAATATGTTGCGTCAGGCTGGCGGTGGTGTAGCAAAGCATAGCTATCATACCCGTGGGCAAGCAATGGATTTTCATATCGATAGTGTTCAGCTCGCGCATATTCGTAAAGCTGCACTGAAGATGAGAGCGGGGGGCGTTGGGTTTTACCCAAAGAGTAATTTTATTCATATTGATACAGGCCCGGTCAGGACGTGGTAATCTTATTATCAGGCATTTGTCTTGATCGTGGAGTTAAACAATATAATGAATTACCACATTATCCCTGTAACTACGGTGATGCAAAATTGTACGTTGATCTGGTGTGAGGAAACGCTGGAAGCGGCAATTGTTGATCCCGGTGGTGAGGCTGAAAAACTTATTTCTGAAATAGAGCGACGTGGACTGAAATTAACGCAAATTCTGTTAACTCATGGCCACTATGATCATGTTGGCGCTACTGTTGACGTTGCCAAACACTTCAATGTTCCTGTTCATGGGCCACATAAAGCAGATGCTTTTTGGATAGAAGCGCTGGAAGTTCAATGCCAGATGTTTGGTGCTGAGGCGTGTCCATCTTTTACACCAGAACGCTGGTTGGATGAAGGGGATACATTGCAGATTGGTAATATCGAATTCTCTGTTTTGTATTGCCCAGGGCATACACCAGGGCATATCATCTTTGTTAATCATACCGATAAATTAATCTCAATGGGAGATGTGTTGTTTAAGGGCAGTATTGGCCGTACGGATTTTCCGGGTGGTAATTATGATGATTTGATTCAATCCATTAAAGAAAAAGTAATTCCATTAGGTGATGATTTCCACTTTATTCCCGGACATGGGCCGATGTCAACATTGGGTCATGAACGTAAAACTAATCCATTCCTGCAAGATTGATTGATGCGTTTTTAATTGTTCGGAAGATAAAAGCCGCTTTTTCAGCGGCTTTGTGATTGAGGGAGATCTTGGTACTCAGAAAAACTAGAGTACTGCAACAATAGCTTCACACAGAGGAACCATGTTCTCCAGTGTTAAGCCCGCTACGTTAATGCGCCCAGAGCTGACCGCATAAATACCGAATTCTTCACGCAGACGGTCAACTTGTTCTTTAGTCAGACCGCTGAATGAAAACATACCATTTTGGCTAATAATAAAGCTAAAGTCTTGTTTCGCACCCTTTTCCTGCAAGGTGTTCACAAACAGCTGGCGCATACGACGAATGCGTTCACGCATAGTCGCCAGTTCTTGGATCCATTCTGCTTTCAGTTCGTCATTGGACAGAATTGTAGTAACAACAGAAGCGCCGTGTGCTGGTGGGTTAGAGTAGTTAGTACGAACAATAGATTTCGCCTGACTGAATGCTCTTTCTGCGGTATCGCTGTCAGTTGCAACGATGGTGCAGGCACCTACACGCTCATTGTACAGGCCAAAGTTTTTGGAGTAAGAGCTGGCAACGATCAGTTCATTATGGTTTTTGGTAAAAATACGCAGGCCTTCTGCATCTTCATCCAAACTTCTGGCAAAACCCTGATAAGCGAAATCAAACACGGGCAGCCAGCCGTTTGCCGCAGATAAATCTGCCAGTTTCTGCCACTGTTCAGCCGTTGGATCGATACCGGTTGGGTTATGACAGCAACCGTGAAGCAGAACAACATCACCCGCTTGAGCTTCAGACAGGCTAGCCAGCATGCCATCAAAATCCAGAGCGTGTTTTTCTGCATTGTAATATTGGTACTCGCGGATTTCTAACCCAGCGCTAGAGAAAACGCCTTTATGGTTTGGCCATGTTGGATTACTGATCCAGACACGTTTTGCATTGGTCTGTTTAGCAATAAAATCAGCAGCAGTGCGTAGTGCACCGGTTCCGCCTGGGCTTTGTACCGTACGGGCACGTTTGTCAGTAATGATAGCGCTGGTGTTGCCGAAGAGCAGTTCCTGAGTGACGCGGCCAAATTCAGGTAACCCACTAATCGCCAGATAATTTTTGGTGGTTTCGTTTTCCAGCAGGAACTTTTCTGCTTTTTTAACGGTGGTCAGGACAGGGGTTTTACCAGTTTCGTCTTTGTAAACACCGATACCCAGATTGATTTTATTTTCACGAGGATCAGCTTTAAAGCTATCCGCTAAACCAAGAATAGGGTCGGCAGGTGCTGCTGTAATTTTTTCAAACATTTTTTTGATTCCAAGACTCGGAGAGTTAAGCCCAAAAAATAAGTTATACACCGCTCAGGGTAACCTCAAGGCACTCGTTTGCCAACAATTTGTAGCAAAAAGAAGACAATCTTGTGAAGTAGTTTACGGAGTGAAGAAAATGTCATAAAAAACAGTAAAGTAAAACGTAAAAAAGCAGCGCCTAAGCGCTGCTTTTCAGAGATGGTTCTGTTTAACTTTGAGCTAAACAATTCATCAACTGTAATTAGAACTGGTAAGTCAGACCTACACCGAATACGTTGTCAGTGCTGATACCTGCGTCTCTAGTGAACTCATTTTTGTTCAACAGGTTGATTTTGTAATCAACGAAAGTAGACAGGTTTTTGTTGAAGTAGTAGTAAGTACCGATAGAAACGTATTTCATCAGGTCGTGGTTGCTAGAGTATTTTTTACCATTTGAATTGTCAATACCAGCATCATCATTCAGGTCTTTACCTTTAGACTGAACATAAGCCAGAGATGGTTTCAGACCGAAGTCAGAGAAATAATACTGGGCAACTAATTCAACGTTCTGAGTTTTGTTAGCGATGTTTTTGCCGAGCGTGCTTTTATCTGCGCCAAATCTGGTCATGTTACGGGTTTCACCGTACAAAGCTGCCAGATAAACGTTATTGGCATCATATTTTGCACCGATATCCCATGCTTCAGCACGTTTACCTGATGCTTCAGAGACTTTCTGGTCTTTAGCACGCGCAGAGTTTGAATAACCAGCACCCAGAGTGATACCGTAACCGACATCATAAGAAGTAGACAGACCGTAGCCATCACCGTTAGCTTCTAAACGCTTACGCTCGTTGATGGTATTTTCGTGGTTTTTGGTTTGATATTGCAGAGCAAAGTTCAGGCCATCAACCAGACCGAAGAAGTCATTGTTACGATAAGTTAACAGGCCAGTAGAACGACCGGTCATGTAGTTGTCAGTTTGAGCCATGGAATCGCCACCAAACAGAGGCAGAACGTCAGTCCATGCAGCAGTATCATAAACTACACCGTAGTTACGGCCGTAATCCAGTGAACCATAGTTGGCAAATTTCAGACCAGCGTACGCCAGACGAGTTTTATAAGTGCTGCCTGATGCTTCGGTGTTGTTAGATTTCCATTCGGTTTCATAACGACCAAAGCCAGTCAGCTGATCATTGATCTGAGTTTCGCCTTTAACGCCCAGACGTGCACGGGAATCATCACCATGTTCTTTGTCTGCTTTGTAGTCTTTAGACTTACCGAACATATGACGAACGTCTACTTTACCGTAAACGTCGATTTTGTTGCCGTCTTTGTTATAGACTTCAGCCGCGTTAGCTGTACCAGCGACCAGCAGAGCTGGGATTACCACTGCAAGAAGATTGCGTTTCATTATTATTACCCTCATTGGTGTTATGTTGACACCGGCCACTACCAGAAATAGAACACTAAAAATTTTTGGAACTATTTATGGACATTGAGTGTCTTATTAGTCGGCGACCAGTGTTCCATTGGTAATGAATTTTATCTACCCTCAAAATGCTACAAAATCGAATAATTGGTAACAATTTGTAAATAGATATTTCAAAATGTAAATTTTAGGGAACTTTTTTCGTATGGTTTGAACCATAAAATGAAAAAAGCCAACTTTCGTTGGCTTTTCAATGGATTAATTTTTGCCCAATTATTGAGCTGATTCATTAGAAACTTGCGTTTCTTGGTGTCCGTGGGAATGGAATAACATCACGCACGTTGGACACGCCAGTCACATAAGCGACCAGACGCTCGAAACCTAAACCAAAACCCGCATGAGGAACGGTGCCGTAACGGCGTAGATCACGATACCACCAGTAATCTTCTTTATTCAGCCCCATTTCTTCCATACGCTGATCCAGCATATCCAAACGCTCTTCACGCTGAGCACCACCGATGATTTCCCCGATGCCCGGTGCCAGAACGTCCATGGCTGCAACCGTTTTGCCATCTTCATTCACTCGCATATAGAAGGCTTTGATATCTTTTGGATAGTTTTTCATGATCACTGGTGCTTCGAAATGTTTCTCCGCCAGATAACGTTCATGTTCTGATGACAGATCAACGCCCCAGAAAACAGGGTTCTCGAATTCCTGTCCACAATTTTCCAGAATTTCAATGGCATCGGTGTAATCCAATTGAATGAAATCGGAATCAACAAATTTCTCTAAACGGCTGACAACTTCACTGTCAACGCGTTCTGCAAAGAATGCTAAATCATCCGCACGCTCTTCCAATGCTGCTTTGAAGACATATTTCAGCATCTCTTCGGCAAGACTGGCGATGTCGTTCAGATCGGCAAAAGCCACTTCTGGCTCAAGCATCCAGAATTCTGCCAAGTGACGGCTGGTATTGGAGTTTTCAGCACGGAAAGTCGGGCCGAAGGTATAGATTTTGCTTAATGCACAGGCGTAAGCTTCGCCGTTCAACTGACCCGATACGGTCAGGAAGGCTTCACGTCCGAAGAAATCTTTGCTGAAATCCACGTCGCCTTTATCGGTACGTGGCAGGTTTTGCAGATCCAATGTAGAAACGCGGAACATCTCGCCAGCGCCTTCGGTATCCGATGCGGTAATCAGCGGGGAAGAGACCCAGAAAAAGCCTTTCTCATGGAAAAAACGGTGCAGGGCTTGTGACAGTGTATGGCGAACGCGAGCAACCGCACCAATCAGGTTTGTACGTGGGCGCAAGTGTGCGACTTCACGCAGATATTCGATACTGTGGCGTTTGGCCGCCATTGGGTAAGTATCAGGATCGTCTATCATGCCGACTACAACCACGTTGGTGGCTTGCAGTTCAAAGCTTTGGCCTTTGCCTTGTGATGCCACGACTGTACCGGTGATTTCCACAGAACAGCCAGTGGTTAAATGCAGAACTTCATCCTGATAATTAGGTAAATTACTATTAACGACGGCCTGTACTGGATTAAAGCAGGAACCGTCATAGACGGCGAGGAACGAGATACCAGCTTTAGAATCTCTCCTTGTACGTACCCAACCGCGGACGGTGACTTCGCTGTCAACCGGGACGCGGCCTTGCAGTACATCGACTACAGGCGCAACGCTCATAAATTTCTCTCTTCTTTATATAGTGAATTAGATAGTTAGATAGATTTACCGTAAATGCCCCATCAGGAGCAGATCGTCTATCTTACTTGCCATCTCTCAGGAAACAAGCAGAAATTTTGAGTCTAAACGGGGAAACACAGGGAAAAGCGGCTTTTTACTTGCTTAACCAGCATGGAACTGGTTAAGCAAGGGACAATTAGCGAAGATTATACCGCTTTTTCTATGTAGGGAATGTCAAACGCTCTACGTAACCTATCGACAAACTCATCATCTTCACAGATGGTTTTTCCGGGGCTGTCCGAAAGTTTTGCCACTGGTTTGCCGTTGCATTCCACAAGTTTGATAACGATATTCAGTGGTTTTACCCCCGGAATATTGCAGGTCAGCCGAGTGCCAATGCCAAACATGACGTTGATTCTCTTGTGGAAACGGCGATACAGGTTCAAGGATTTCTGCAAGTCCAGACTGTCCGAAAATACCAGTGTTTTCGTCATTGGGTCGATACCCAGTGATTGGTAGTGGGCAATCGCTTTTTCACCCCATTCGATAGGATCACCGGAGTCATGGCGCAGGCCTTGGTAGGCGGTAGCAAAGGGTTTGTCAAAATCCCGCAGGAAAGCATCCATGGTAATGCAATCTGTCAGGGCAATGCCCAGCTGAGCTGGATATTCATTCAGCCAAGTTTGCAATGCTGCTCGCTGGCTGTTAGCAAGCTCCGGGCTAATCTGCTGATGAGCTTGAAACCATTCATGAGCCTGTGTACCAAGAGGAGTCAGACTAAGCTGTTCTGCCAGTTGGTAATTACTGGTTCCGATCAGATAAGGGAAATTGTTTTTCAGCTCATTGACGATGGCATACTGTACTTCGTGTGAAAAACGACGGCGGGTGCCGAAATCCATCAGTTTGAAACCGGCCAGATCGATATTTTTTTCCGCCGCGTCTTGATGGAATAGCTCAATCAGTTTCCTGAGCTGGCTGACGGCCACTTCCGGTTTTATTTCCGGAGAACGGTGGCGATGAACCAGTTCGCTAATCAGTGCCAATAAAGGGACTTCCCACAGGATAACCTCATGCCATAAGCCTGAGATACGGATAGCTAGTTGCCCTTCATCGGTAACGGATATTTTGACTTGTTCAGGATTAAAACGGAATGATTTGAACCAGTTCAGGTAATCCTCTTTAAAGAACGGAAGGCTGGCAAGATAATTAGCTTCACGTTCTGTCAGTGTTAGATCAGCCATCATGTCAATCTGATGGCGTAACGTCTCGGCATATTCGCCGAGCAGTTCATCACCACGGCAGCGAAATTCCGCAACGACAGGAATATGCCTGTAATGGTGGTACACTGCTTGCTGCATATGAAATTTATAGGCATCAGTATCAAGCAGTGATTTGATAATCGGGGTAGCGTCTAAAGTCATGGCGCGTTAGGCATCCTCGCGGAGCATATTCGTGTCTGCTAAATCGATAAAGTCGGAAGAGTATACCGTGATTATTTTGTTATTAAAGCCACATAACCGTATATATTTTTCCAGACAGTAACGATTAAGGTTAATCCATTTGCAGATAATATCATGTTACATGAGATATGAGATGACAATTCGCACGAAAGCACTAATATCCTGCTTACATCATTTACACCTTTATTTAATAATTGAGTAACATCCGAAAAAAGAGATTTCATGATTGAAAGGATGGGATCTCTATGGCAGCGTTAGAGATTAGAAAGTTTCTATGGAAACGAAGTATGCTTGGCATCTTATGACTGAAGTTATACAGATGTTATTAAATATGTCGGTTAAAAGTAATGAAAAAGGTTCCCTATGACACAACAGCGACTCGTTAAACATCGTCTGGATTATCAAGCACCAGATTACACGATTACGGACATTGATCTCGATTTTGATCTGCATGCCGATAAAACAACTGTGACGGCAATCAGTCAAGTAAAACGTCTGAACCATAATACTACGCCATTGATTTTGGATGGAGACAATCTCACGCTGAAAAGCATTCATATTGACGATAAAGCGTGGGAACATTATCACGAGCAGGATGGCAAATTATTCATTGAGCAGTTGCCAGCCCAGTTCACCCTGACAATTGTGAATGAAATTTATCCATCAGCAAACACGGCGCTTGAAGGGCTGTATATATCTGGCGATGCTCTATGTACTCAGTGTGAGGCAGAAGGTTTCCGCAATATCACTTATTATCTGGATCGGCCGGATGTTCTGGCTCGTTTTACTACCCGTATTGCAGCAGATACATCCAAATATCCATACCTACTGTCCAATGGTAACCGCATTGAACAGGGAGAACTGAGTGATGGCCGCCACTGGGTGAAGTGGCAAGATCCATTCCCAAAACCCGCCTATCTGTTTGCCTTGGTTGCGGGAGATTTCGATGTCCTGCGTGATACTTTTGTTACCCGCAGTGGCCGCGAAGTCGCGTTGGAGTTGTTTGTTGACCGAGGTAATTTGGATCGCACCGATTGGGCCATGACATCGCTGAAAAATTCGATGAAGTGGGATGAAACTCGCTTTGGTTTAGAATATGACCTTGATATTTTCATGATCGTAGCCGTTGATTTCTTCAATATGGGCGCGATGGAAAACAAGGGGCTGAACGTTTTTAACTCCAAGTATGTTCTGGCAAAAACCGAAACCGCGACAGACAAAGATTATCTTGGCATTGAAGCCGTGATTGGCCATGAATACTTCCATAACTGGACAGGAAATAGGATCACGTGTCGTGACTGGTTCCAGTTGAGCCTGAAAGAAGGGCTGACGGTATTCCGTGATCAAGAATTCAGTTCTGACTTGGGTTCACGGTCTTTCAACCGTATCAATAACGTGCGTGTCATGCGTGCGGCTCAATTTGCCGAAGATGCCAGCCCGATGGCCCACCCGATCCGTCCTGACCAAGTGATGGAAATGAATAATTTCTATACGCTGACCGTCTATGAAAAAGGCTCGGAAGTGATTCGGATGATTCACACGCTGTTGGGAGAAGAACAATTTCAGGCGGGGATGCAGCTTTATGTACACCGTCATGATGGCAGTGCAGCAACCTGTGATGATTTTGTTCAGGCAATGGAAGATGCTTCAAACGTCGATTTGACGCTATTCCGCCGTTGGTACAGCCAGTCTGGGACACCGATACTGACCGTTCGTGATGAGTATGATGCAGAAAAACAGCAGTACACGCTGCATGTCAGCCAGATGACACCGCCAACGTCCGACCAGAAAGAGAAACAGCCGCTGCATATCCCTCTGGACATTGAGCTTTATGATGAGCACGGCAGTGTGATCCCATTACGCCGTGATGGTCAGCCAATACATCATGTTTTGAATATCATCAATGCAGAACAGACGTTTGTGTTTGATGATGTGCCATCATTGCCTGTTCCTTCTTTATTACGTGAATTCTCTGCGCCAGTGAAATTGGATTACCCATACAGTGATACACAACTGGCATTTTTGATGAAACATGCGCGTAATGAATTCTCCCGCTGGGATGCAGCACAGTCACTGCTGGCTAATTATGTGAAACTGAATGTTGCCCGTTATCAACAATCCCAGCCATTGGAATTGCCAATACATGTGATTGATGCTTTCCGAGCAGTATTATTGAATCAAGATATTGATCCGGCATTGGCAGCACAAATCTTGACCTTGCCGTCTGAAAATGAAATGGCAGAATTGTTCACGGTGATTGATCCGAAAGCTATTCATGATGTGCTTCATGCAATAACGCGTGGATTGGCCAACGAAATGGCGGATGAATTCACTGCGGTTTACCACAGTATTCACACAGGTGCATACCGAGTTGATCATCAAGATATTGCGAAGCGGGCTTTACGCAATACCTGCCTCTATTATCTGGCCTTCATTGATGACAAGGAACAGGTGGATGAATTAGTGGCGGCACAATATTATCAAGCTGATAATATGACCGATACCGTCGCAGCGCTGTCTGCCGCTATGTCTGCTGAGTTGCCTTGCAGTTACCAATTGATGGATGAGTTTGAGCAACGCTGGCATCAGGATGGCCTGGTCATGGATAAATGGTTTGCCCTACAGGCGACTAATCCCGCTTTCGATGCACTTGATAAAGTACGTAGCTTGATGAACAACCGTTCTTTCAGTTTGAGTAATCCAAACCGGGTTTATTCGTTGCTGAGAACGTTTTTCGCTAATAACCTTGTAGCCTTTCATGCTGAAGATGGCCGTGGTTATCAATTCCTGCAAGAAATTTTGACTGAATTGAACAGCCGGAACCCGCAAGTTGCGTCACGTTTGATTGAACCGTTGATTCGTTGGAAACGTTACGATGAGGCACGCCAGTCTTTGATGCGTGCTACTCTGGAGCAGTTGAAAGTGTTAGAAAACTTGTCTGGTGATTTATTTGAAAAAATCACCAAGGCGCTTGAGAACTGAGTTGTCGTTTTTCCTCCGGCGTTGGCCGGAGGATGTTTGCCAGCAGCCAGCAAGTTGAAAAATATCTTCCCGCACATTTACATTTTGACAGGATCTCTTTAAGATGCTCGGCGCTTATTTCACAGTCGCCCCGACCTGTCATTACGCCCGCAGGAGATTGCATGTATTATTCGCTACTACGGAAGGCATTGTTCCAGCTTGATCCCGAACAGGCACACGAGCTTACTTTCCGCCAGCTCAAACTTGTTACCGGTACTCCTTTCGAATTTCTTATCCGCCAGTCAGTTGCCACTAAACCCGTCACTTGCATGGGCTTATCTTTCAAAAATCCTCTTGGCTTGGCCGCAGGCCTTGATAAAAACGGTGATTGCATTGACGCATTTGGTGCAATGGGTTTTGGTTTTGTGGAAATCGGAACGGTAACACCGCGTCCACAGGTTGGAAATGACAAGCCAAGATTGTTCCGTGTTGTTGAAGCGGAAGGCATCATCAATCGAATGGGTTTTAATAACCTTGGTGTTGATAATTTGGTTGAGAATGTCAAACGGGCAAAATACGATGGGATTATTGGGATCAATATTGGCAAAAATAAAGATACCCCAGTAGAGAATGGTAAAGACGATTATTTAATTTGTATGGATAAAATTTATCCTCACGCAGGTTATATTACGATTAACATTTCGTCACCCAATACTCCAGGTTTGAGAACGCTACAGTATGGTGAAGCGCTGGATGATCTCTTATCTGCGATTAAGAATAAGCAAAGTGAACTTCAGCAGAAATTCCAAAAATATGTTCCGATTGCTGTGAAAATTGCACCAGATCTGGCAGAAGAAGAATTAATACAAGTTGCAGACAGTTTAATGCGCCATCGTATTGATGGCGTTATTGCTACTAATACCACACTGGACAGAAAGCTCATTGAAGGGCTGAATCACTGTCAACAGGCTGGTGGATTAAGTGGTCGTCCTGTGCAACTGCGCAGTACAGAAATAATTCGATGCCTTTCTCAAGAATTAAAAGGTAAAATACCCATTATTGGTGTTGGGGGAATTGATTCCCTAGTTGCGGCTAGAGAAAAAATGGAAGCAGGCTCTTCTTTGATTCAGATATTTTCTGGTTTTATCTATAAAGGGCCAAAACTAATCAAAGATATTGTTAATCATATCTGAATATTTGCCGCAATTCGGAGTTGGGGGTTTATTTCTACCCTCAACTCGTCTATATTTTGTCTGATAGATTAATTTTTTTATCATTTTTTCTGGTTTTCCACTATGGTAGTGTTATTTATTTTGAACCAAACAAGCTATTTTGAGCATAAAAGGGTAATCAATGAAAATTAGACCTGATGATCAGTGGCGCTGGTACTTTGATTCCGAGCACAGTCGTGTCATGCTCGATCTCGCTAATGGTATGGTTTTTCGTTCCCGTTTCCCTGCCAAAATGCTGACTGATTATGCAATAACAATGGAAGAAATGCCTTTTTCTGTCGATGATGCAGCACTTTATTATGCTTTCGAAGAACATTTCCGTTGTATTAATATTGCATCAGAACTCCGAGCTGAATTAGCACTGAATGGCGTGGTTGCATTTCGTTTTATGAAACCACAAATGCCAAAAAGCTGGTATTTCTCCAGTTTCTCTGTAATGACAAAACCGGAACAGGGGGAAATTGTTCAAGTTCGTTTACAGGATTGCGGTACTGAAGTGCTATTCATGGTGGCAGAAGTCAGTGATAGCGCCAGCTTGTGTTTATTAGCACAACAAAAATTAGAACTTAGTGATCGAGTGATGAATTTCTGTGATCCAATTAAGATAATGAATGACCGTTTAATGCTTTATACTGAACCCACTCGAGAAACGATATATGGCAGAGCGATTTAATATATTAAGCCATTTTGTTAATATCACTTGTCATTTATCACCACTCAACAGTAACATTCAGAACATTTTTTGTCTAAATTGAGTCTTTGATCTTAAAATATTTTTCCTGTCTTAGATTTTTCAATGACAGTCCACGTTGAAACGATCGGTATAGCTGAATGCCAGTACTATTGGATATAAAAAATCAGGCCGATGTTTTTATCCATACAGCCTGATTAGCTATGTAAATATAAATAATATATATTATTTATATTTAGTTTAATTCAATAACCAAATCATTTTGGGGAATACAGCTACACGCCAGAATTTTCCCATTATCTTTGATAGCGGTCGATTTTAATGGTGACACATTACCTTCAATCAGAGATATTTTACAGGAACCACAAATTCCCGCGCGGCATGAATAGGGGATTTTAATACCTTGTTTTTCCAACTGTTCTAAAATAATTTGCTGATTATTTCCAGTAAAACGCTGACCATTGAATTCAATTGAAATAGCTTGCTCAGCGGCTTTCTGTATATTCAAATCTTTTGCTTGCTCACCGCTGCCATATTCACGAGGTATTTTCTTTTCTAAAATAGTAACGTTATCACCTACGCGAATAATCCCACTATTGCGGGCAATGGCATTCTGTCCAAAATCAACTGCGCCATTCTCTTTGGCAGTTCTGAATGATTGCAATGTGGCCAGTGGTTCGCTTTTCGGATTTTTACGACCTTTTTCAGGACTTACCGTAGTCAAAATACAGCGTTTACATGGTCTTGGCAGGTCAAAAATAATATCGCCGATCTGGATAGTCTGCCAGCTATCTTCTTCGAAAGGTGCCGCGCCTGTCACGACAATATTGGCACGGAATTGTTCTATTTTGATACTGGCGGGACAGCGTTGCTGCAACGCATGAAAAGAAGCTTCATTAATAATTAAATAGGGAAGACCATCAGCAAATGACAATGAGATATCAGGGAATGTCTTCACTCGTCGGGTTAATTCTTCACTGAGCCAGCGAAGTTGCACAGATGTATCAAAAAAGCCACTCAGCCAGGTATTCACCTCATCGGGAGCGATCAACGCAGTAAAATGATCACCCCAAACCTCAGTAGGATGGCGTTCTTCTTTAAAATCGCTGTAGAGTACCGTTGCACTTTCCCCATTAGGCGCTCGCAAGTAAATACCGTTGTTGAGCATGAAAGGGGTAAATAGTACCAATTGGGGATACTGGCGAGCAGTCATGAAGGTGCCGTCTGTTGTGGTAACCATGAAGTTGCGATCAAACATCAAGCCACTTTCACCGGTAAGAGAGTGTGAGAGCTGCAACCCACGCATTGATTTCACTGGGTAAGTATAGAGACGTGACAGAGTTATCATCCAGTATCTCCAAAAATATTTTTTATTTTTTGATAAGGTGTGCAACTTTATGACATGTGGCTGGTATTAGCTATAATGTGCAGCAATTTTTTTTGGTGGTGGACTTTCTGTGGTGAAAAATAACATGAACTCTCTCTTTGCCAGCACGGCACGTGGGCTGGAAGAATTATTAAAAAACGAATTGGAAATGCTGGGAGCGCAATCCTGCAAGATTGCCCAAGGTGGGGTTCATTTTCAAGGTGATGATCGAGTGATGTATAAAAGCTTGCTCTGGAGCAGGCTGGCATCACGTATCCTGATGCCGCTTAACGAATTCAATGTTTATAGCGATTTGGATCTCTATCTTGGGGTTCAATCTATTGACTGGAGCGAGATTTTTTCAGTCGATAGCACATTCTCAGTGCATTTCAATGGCACGAATGAGGAAATCAGAAACACACAATATGGCGCACTGAGAGTGAAAGACGCCATTGTTGATAGCTTTGTACGTAAAGTAAATCAACGTCCTGATGTTGCCAAACAACAGCCGGATATTCGCATTGATGTTTTTCTGAACAAAGAAAAAGCGACACTGTCGCTTGATTTGAGTGGAGAAGGGTTGCATATCCGTGGCTACCGTGATTTGGCTGGTCAAGCTCCGCTGAAAGAAACACTTGCTGCGGCGGTTGTTTTGCGCTCTGGCTGGAAAGCGGGAACGCCGCTGATTGATCCGATGTGTGGTTCAGGAACATTGTTGATAGAAGCGGCAATGATGGCAGCAGATGGTGCTCCGGGTTTGCACCGTCAACATTGGGGGTTTACATCATGGCTGAAATTCGATCAAGAAATCTGGCGTGAAATAATGGCTGAAGCGCAGGTACGTTTCCGTAAAGGGCTACAGGAAACGACTTCTCGCTTTTTTGGTTCGGATATTGATCGTCGGGTCATGGATATGGCTCGCTCAAATGCCCGCAGAGCAGGCGTTGCCCAATTAATCCAGTTCCAACAAGGGGATGCGAGTAAGCTGGAAAATTCGCTGCCGGAGGGCGTTGTGGGAACAATACTGAGCAACCCGCCTTATGGCGAACGTCTTGAAAGTGAGCCAGCACTGGTTGCCTTGTACAGCATATTTGGACGAATAATGAAAAGCCGCTTCCCAGGCTGGCGTCTCTCATTATTCAGTGCTTCGCCAGAGTTGTTGAGCTGCTTGCAATTGCGCGCTGAACGCGAGTTTAAGGCTAAAAATGGCCCGCTGGATTGTGTCCAGAAAAATTATCAACTTTCGGACAAACCGCAATCACTGGATGCCGGTATTGCAGATGATTATGCTAACCGTTTGCGCAAAAATGAGAAGAAACTCAGTAAGTGGGCGAAGCAGCAGGGCATTGACTGTTATCGTTTATATGATGCGGATTTACCTGAATACAACGTTGCGGTTGATCGTTATGCAGACAAAGTCGTCGTTCAGGAATACGCGCCGCCTAAAACCGTAGATGCCAACAAAGCCCGCCAACGCTTATTCGATGTGATCAGTGCAACCATGAATGTGCTCGAATTATCATCTAATCAACTGATCCTGAAAACCCGCCAGCGTCAAACAGGCAAAAATCAATATGAAAAAATGGCCGAAAAGAAAGAATTCTTTTTGGTGAACGAATATGGTGCAAAATTCTGGGTCAACTTGACGGATTATCTGGATACCGGTCTGTTTCTTGATCATCGTATTGCCCGCAGAAAATTGGGTGAAATGAGCCAAGGGAAAGATTTCCTTAACCTGTTTGCCTATACCGGTTCAGCAACGGTGCATGCTGGATTAGGCGGTGCGAGGTCTACGACCACGGTGGATATGTCCCGTACTTATCTTGAATGGGCAGAGAAGAATCTACAGGCTAATGGCTTGTCTGGACGCCAGCATCGTTTGATTCAGGCTGATTGTTTGGGATGGCTGGCGCAAAGTCGCGAGCAATTCGATTTGATCTTTATCGATCCTCCGACATTTTCTAACTCTAAGCGAATGGAAGACTCATTCGATGTTCAGCGTGATCACATTACATTGATGAAACAGCTTAAGTGCTTGCTTCGTCGTGGTGGAACCCTGATGTTCTCCAACAATAAGCGAGGTTTCAAAATGGACTTTGCCGAACTTGAGAAATTAGGGCTGGTTGCGGAAGAAATCACAGAGAAAACGGTATCTCAGGATTTTGCCCGTAACCGCCAGATTCATAACTGCTGGCTACTGCGTCACGCTGGCGAGGAAAAATAATATTATGTCATTGATTAATCTCTCCGGTGCCTGGTTATCATTCAGTGATGCGCCACTGTTGAATGATACTGAACTGCATATAGAAGAAAACGAAAGAGTGTGTCTGGTTGGTCGCAATGGAGCAGGGAAATCAACCTTGTTGCGCGTACTGGCAAAAGAGCAGCCATTGGATGATGGCCAGGTTATTTATGAGCAGGATTTGATTGTTGCCCGTTTACAGCAGGACCCACCCCGTGATGTGGAAGGCACGGTATTTGATTTTGTGTCGGAAGGGGTAAAGGAACAGGCGGATTGCATCAAGGCATTTCATCATGCTTCCCGTCTGGTGGAAACTGATCCTAGCGACAAGAACCTCAATCGGCTAGCAGAATTGCAGGAAGTGCTGGATATTCAGGGGCTTTGGTTACTGGATAGCCGGATCAGTGATGTCTTGAAACAACTTTCTCTGCCAGCAGAAGCAAAATTGTCCTCACTTTCCGGAGGCTGGCTGCGCAAGGCTGCATTGGGAAGGGCGTTAGTCAGTTCGCCTAGAGTTCTGTTTCTTGATGAACCAACAAACCACCTTGATATTGATACGATTGAGTGGTTGGAAAATTTTCTGAAAGACTTCAACGGAAGCCTTGTTTTTATTTCCCATGACCGCTCATTCATTCGCAGTATGGCAACGCGCATCATTGATTTAGATCGCGGGAAACTGACTTCATGGCCAGGAAATTACGATAAATACCTTGAAAGTAAGGAAGAGGCATTGCGGGTTGAAGAACTACAAAATGCCGAATTTGATAAAAAGCTGGCTCAGGAAGAAGTCTGGATCCGTCAGGGTATTAAAGCACGACGTACCCGTAACGAAGGGCGGGTCAGGGCGTTGAAAGCGTTGCGTGTAGAGCGTTCCGATCGCCGTAATGTTATGGGTACGGCGAAAATGCAGGTCGAAGAAGCGACACGTTCCGGTAAAATCGTGTTTGAAATGGAAAATGTGAATTACCAGATTGGTGATAAAACATTGGTCAAGAATTTCTCGGCGCAAGTTCAGCGTGGCGATAAAATTGCTTTAGTTGGGCCAAATGGTTGTGGCAAAACGACATTATTGAAACTGATGCTGGGAGATTTGTCGTCAGAGAGTGGGCGCATTCACTGTGGAACAAAACTTGAAGTGGCTTACTTTGATCAGCATCGTGCCGCATTAGACCCGGACAAAACGGTCATGGATAACCTTGCAGAAGGCAAGCAGGAAGTGATGGTGAATGGACGTTCCCGTCACGTACTGGGTTATTTGCAGGACTTCCTTTTCCATCCTAAGCGAGCGATGACGCCTGTGCGGGCTCTCTCTGGCGGTGAACGTAACCGATTGTTGCTGGCACGTCTGTTCCTGAAACCGAGCAACTTGCTCATCATGGACGAACCTACCAACGACCTTGACGTTGAAACGCTGGAATTACTCGAAGAATTGGTTGATGGCTATACAGGCACGGTAATTTTGGTTAGCCATGATCGTCAATTTGTTGACAATTCCGTGACTGAATGCTGGATTTTTGAAGGCAATGGCGAAATCAATAACTATGTAGGGGGTTATTACGATGCCCAACAACAACGGACGCAGACTATCTCCCTACACCAGTCTTCAGAGAAAAAAAACAGTATCGAGACGAAGGCAGTAAAGTCTAAAGAAACATCTAAACGGGCAAGTAATAAGATAAGTTACCATTTACTGCGAGAGTTAGAACAACTACCATCATTATTAGAAACATTAGAGGAAGAAATAGAACAATTGCAATCCCAGGTCGGTGATTCTGAATTCTTCAATCAACCACACGCAATCACACAAAATGTTCTGAATGAATTGGCAAATAAAGAGCAAAAGCTGGAAAAAGCTTTTGATCGCTGGCAGGAACTGGAAATGATAAAAAATGGATGATGGCTGCTGCCTATTTCCAATAAATTTCAATTTGCAGCGCGGCAGTAAGTGAATAAATCCCCCGGGCGCATAGATCACTATGTGGCTGGGGTGAGTGAACGCAGCAGCAGTTTGAAAGATCAAGAGTATGGCCTTGTTGATTTGCTACAGGAGAAACACTTTGTGTTCCAATAATCATCAGCATGACAAGCTGGTTTTGTGTCCCCAGTGTGACATGCTGGTGGCCGTGCCTAACTTGGAACAAGGGAATAAAGCGGCTTGCCCACGATGTGAGACTTTGCTGACAGCAAAGTGGAAAGAGCCACGTAATCAGCCAACAGGCTATGCAGCGAGTGCATTATTGATGCTGTTCCTCGCCAGCCTCTTTCCGTTTGTTAGCATGAATATCGCGGGTATTGTCAGTGAAATATCGCTGCCTCAGATCCCGAAAGTGATGTTTAGCGAAGACTATTCAAGCATAGCAGTGTTTTTCCTGATTTTTGTTCAGCTCGTACCTGCATTTTGCATGGTCGTCATTATTCTCTTGTGTCAGAACATTAAGATGGCGCGTCGCTTGAAAATTGAGCTGGCGCGTATTTTGTTTCAGATGAAAACCTGGTGCATGGCAGAGATCTTCCTTGCAGGAGTGTTGGTTAGCTTTGTCAAGTTAATGGCTTATGGCGACATTGGTATTGGGTTGAGTTTCCTGCCTTATTGTCTATTCTGCCTGTTTCAGGTCAGAGCATTTCAATGTCTTGACAGACACTGGTTTTGGAATGAAATAGAGCCAGCGCCTGAAGTGTGTATACCTTTACAGGCAGGCAAACCGGGTTTGGTGCAAGGTGTCAGGCTGTGCCAGTGTTGTACCGCTATCTTGCCAGCCCAGCAGCCGCAGTGTTCCCGCTGCCATACTACGGGACACGCCCGTCGTCGCCACAGCCTTCAATACACTATGGCTCTATTGATAACATCCGTCATACTTTATATTCCAGCGAACCTGCTGCCGGTTATGGTGACTCAGGCATTGAGTAGCCATATTAACTCCACCATTCTGGAAGGCATTATTCTACTTTGGAGCACCGGTTCTTACCCGGTTGCAATGGTTATTTTCATCGCCAGTATTATGGTGCCTATACTGAAAATGCTGGCTATCAGTTGGCTATGCTGGGATGCGAAGAGTCAGAGCAGTCATGATTCTGAAACGATGCATTTTATCTATGAAATGGTCGAATTTGTCGGGCGCTGGTCCATGATTGATGTTTTCGTTATTGCGGTGCTATCAGCGCTGGTTCGCATGGGGCAGTTTATGAGTGTCTATCCTGCCACCGGAGCAGTCCTGTTTGCTCTGGTTGTTATCTTGACGATGTTTGCGTCAATAACATTTGATCCGCGCTTAACTTGGGACAAAGCCAATCATAAATTTGAGTTACAGAAAAATGAGGAGTCGTAAGGTGACGGATAAAGAAGAAGATCTGACTCAGGCTAGAATCAGTAAACTCAAGAGTTGGTCACCTGTATGGATTGTGCCAATTATCACTGTGCTTATTGGCGCCTGGATATTGTTTTATCATTTCAGTCATCAAGGGCCTGAAGTGACATTGATAACCTCTAATGCTGAGGGCATTGAGGCAGGCAAAACCAAAATAAAAAGCCGTAGTGTTGATATCGGTGTGGTTGAACGAGTGTCACTGAGTGATAACTTAGGCCAAGTTATCATCAAGGCTCGTCTGAATGATGGCATGGAGCGGCTATTATACCAAGATACTGCGTTTTGGGTCGTTAAACCTCAAATTGGCCGTGAAGGTATTTCTGGCTTGAGTACATTATTGTCCGGGGTATTTATTGAATTACAGCCAGGCAATCAAGGCGGTGAAGAGAATCAATTTTCATTACTGGATTCACCTCCGCTGGCGTCTCCTGATGCAAAAGGTGTGCGTCTGGTCTTAATCAGTGAAAAAGCAGGGCAGTTAACTCCCGGTGACCCGGTGCTATTTCGGGGGTATCGGGTAGGTTCGGTTGAAACCAGTACCTTTGATCCCAAATCGCGGTTGATACGCTACCAGATTTTCGTCAATGCACCCTATGATGGATTGTTGACCACGAGTGTCAGATTCTGGAAAGACAGCGGTGTTGCCTTCGACATGTCCTCACAGGGGCTACGGGTCGAGGTTGCATCATTATCCACTCTGTTTGGCGGCGGTGTCAGTTTTGATGTACCGAAAGGCTGGGATTTGGGCAACCCGGTTAAAGAAAAAGAAACTTTCAAACTTTATGACAGTGAGAAAAATATCCAAAACTCACTCTATACAGAGCATAAAAACTTGTTGTTGTTCTTCTCTGATTCAGTTCGTGGCTTGCAACTGGGAGCACCAGTCGAATTTCGCGGCATACGGGTGGGAACTGTGGCAAAAGTGCCTTTTTACACTGAAGGCGTTAGACAGCGGCTTGATAATGACTTCCGTATTCCCGTATTGATTCATATTGAACCTGAGCGTTTTGAGAAAGAGATTGGTAGTGGTTTTGATACTGATAAGGAACTTGAGGAAATTATTGCGCGCGGCCTGAGAGCCTCTTTAAAATCAGGAAACTTACTGACAGGGGCATTGTTCATAGATTTGGACTTTTACTCCAATGAGGAAAAATGGACAGGTCCATATGAAATCGCAGGTTATGATATTTTGCCAACAGTAAGTGGTGGGTTGGCTCAAATCCAGCAAAAAGTCATTATGGCACTGGATAAAATCAATAATATGCCGATTGAGCCCGTATTTGTGCAAGCTACCCGGACATTAGAAGAAAGCCAGAAAACCATCAAGGCAGCTCAAAAAACAATGGATGAATTAAATCGCATCCTTGCGAGCAAAGAAACTCAGGGGCTCCCCAAAGATATACAAAATACACTGCAAGAATTAAACCGCAGTATGCAGGGTATTCAACCTGGATCTCCAGCTTACAATAAGCTGATCGATAATATGCAACGGTTGGATCAAGTCTTGCGTGAATTGCAACCTGTCTTGAAGACGCTTAACAATAAAAGCAATGCATTGGTATTTGAAGCTGAAGAGATGAAAGATCCTGAACCCAAAAAGGCGCGTAAGTAATGAAAAAGTTGATGTTAAGATTGGCGTTTTTTATTTCTGTTAGTGTTTTTGCTGTTAGTAGCGTGTTTATTTCAGGATGCAGCAGTAGTCAGCCGCAAAAAACTTATTACCAGCTACCGACTTTGACGGGTACATCACAGGAAAGCAGATTAGGTGTCAAAGATAAACGACAATTATGGGTAAAAGGAGTGACTCTTGCTGATTACCTTGCATCACCGGGTATAGTTTATCAAACAGGGGATGTGATCTATATCAATGCCTCGAATCACTTGTGGGCTAGCCCATTAGAACAACAATTACAGCAGGTTTTGATCACGGAACTAAGCGCGGCATTTCCACAAAGACTCGTTGCCGGACAACTGCTGGAGAAAAATGCGGATACACTGGATATCACAATAACCGCTTTTCACGGGCGGTATGACGGAAAGGTGATGATTCAAGGATATTGGATGTTATTTAATCAGAATGGCGTGATTAAGCGGCCATTCAATCTTGAGTTGAAACAGAAAATAGATGGTTATGCTGAATTAGTACGCACTTTGGCAACAGGTTATCGTCAGTTGGCTCAATCCATCGCTAGTCAGATAGCCTCTCCCGTCTAATTGGTATGGTGTATTCGACATTTCTATGAACATCTTTGCTTGATCTTCGCTGCATATAAGGGTATCACTTAGAACCATGTGGATGAAAAACGATCATTGTTTTATTTACATGGTAACAAGGTGAGGAAGTAAGGCATGAAAAGACAGAAAAGAGACCGTTTGGCACGAGCACTTTCCAGAGGTTATCAAGCTGGAATTCACGGACGGCCGCGAGAGAATTGCCCTTATCATTCATTGGATGCGCGTTCACATTGGTTGGGTGGCTGGCGTCAAGCGATGGAAGACCGTGCTTGACGATAAGTAAGTTTGGTTAATAACTCGATTCATTAGGATAATCACCTCCGCCACAGTAGCGGAGGTGATTAGCACTGGAAATAAGCGTTCGCAGCCAATACGAAATTGTCAAAAGGCACTGGTGTCCTTAAATAATCCTACCTTCAAATCCTTTGCGGTATAAATCAGTTTACCGTCTACCAAAACTTCACCATCAGCTAGCCCCATAATGAGCTTACGGTTAACAATTCGCTTGAAATTAATGCGATAGGTGACTTTTTTTGCCGTTGGTAACACTTGGCCAGTGAATTTAACTTCACCCACCCCAAGCGCACGGCCTTTACCTTCACCACCGATCCAGCCAAGGAAGAAGCCAACGAGCTGCCACATAGCATCAAGGCCGAGGCAACCTGGCATAACGGGATCATTGACAAAATGGCAATGGAAGAACCACAGCTCAGGATTAATATCTAACTCAGCTTCGACATAGCCTTTATCGTAGGCACCCCCGGTTTCTGTCATTTTTATGATGCGATCCATCATCAGCATATTGCCAGAAGGCAGTGGTGGGCCATTTTCACCGAATAACTCACCTTGTCCAGAGGTTTGAAGTTCTTCTTTTGTGTAGGACTCTTGCTTGTTAAACATATTTTTGGATAGCCTTTTAATTATGTAAGGCCAGAGGATAGCGTACACTTGTACGCTGAACAACTCCGATCAGATGATACTGAATTAACCTAACCAGCGCAGAAACCAAGGAAGCTTAGGCCGCTCTTGACTATTAGCCTGTGTAATGCGTTCGTATATAATGGCTAACAAGTGTTCTTTTTGTGGATCGTAATAGGGAATACCTGTCAGAAGTGATGCGGCTTCAGAGACATGCTCAACCGTCCAGATATGGAATTGCCCATTTTTTACCGCGTCAATAATGTCTTGATTCAGACACAGGTGTTGCACATTGGACGTTGGGATAATCACGCCTTGCTTACCTGTCAGCTCCCGGTAGTTACACAAACGGAAGAAACCTTCAATTTTTTCATTGACGCCACCGATGGGTTGAACATAGCCAAATTGGTCTACAGCCCCTGTTACGGCAATTTGCTGATCAATAGGCTGTTGTGACAGAGCGCTGATCAACGCACACAATTCAGCCAGTGAGGCGCTGTCGCCATCAACTTCGCCATAAGATTGTTCAAACACAATAGAAGCAGAAAACGGTTGTGGCTGATCCAGTTTCAATTCAGAAATCAAGTAAGCCTGCATAATCATCATGCCTTTTGCATGAATATTGCCGCCTAGCTCCACTTTACGTTCCACATCAATAAATTCACCGTCTCCTAAATGAGCAACACAACTGATGCGGGAAGGTTCGCCCATCGGATCTGGATGCCCTGGATATTCGAGCACGGATAACCCATTGATTTGGCCAATCACTGAGCCTTGTGTACGGATCAGTATCTGACCTTTCAGAATTTCGTCTATGCTACGTTCAGCCAAATAGCCATGACGCCAGAGACGATTGTCTTCCGCTTGTTGCATCGAATGCGATGTGATTTGATTTTCCTGTTGGTAAGTGGCGGCTGTTTCCAGTTTTTGTTGTAACCACTGAATATCCAAAGGTAAGCTGAGTTGGTCTTCAGTATAACGAACAGCTTGCTTGAGCAGTTCAGGCCATGCATCAGCGCTTAATGGAGGCAATGTTTGCTGCTGAATTATTTTGTTAACATAGCGGCACCATAGCGCTAGATCATCTTCTTCATGAAATGGCATATCCAACTCAAATTCGCCATACAGGGCATTGCTGGCCAATTCTGGCTCAAGAGCGTGTAATTCCTCAAGACTCAGACGATCTCCTACCAGAACGAGCCGTAAATTCAACGGCATTGAAGGTACAGGCAGGGGTAGTGAGTGATTCTCATTGTGTGATAGCCAATCAAAACGGCGCTGGATAATCATCTGCTTGAGACGAACCCACATTAATGGCTGAGAAAGTAGGGTACGTAGAGGCAAAATCAGGACACCGCCATTGACCTGATGGATAAGGCCAGGTTGTAGCTGAAGCGCACCTTGATGGGTGTAGATGTTGCCGAATAATTGCTCCGGTTCAATCCATTCGCGATAAGCAACCCGCTCAGTTGGTGCAAAGGAGCCTTCACCAGAAGAACGCCAAGTAATGGTTTGGTGTTCTATCTGATAGTAACCACCGATTTTGGGATGACTTTCCGGCAGTAAAGTTGAGATAGTATCAGATAAATGAGACAGGTAAATATCACTCTCATCAGCCTTTAATAACATAAAAGGCTGACGCAGATCGGCCTGACAAAAGAGGGTTAGCCCATTGTGTAACCTAGATTGAATTGCATCCATAGTGACGGGTGCCAATTCAGCGACAGAATTGAAGAGTGCTTGATAAGGCGTACTGTTTAGCTGTAATGCCTGCCAGTCTAATTTTATATTCGTCAAAGTGATAGCTACATATAGTGAAAAGGGAAACATTTATTATACAAGATTAGGCAATGAACCGACATGTCATAATCTTTGAAAGGCATGACATTTGAGTTAACTCATTAATTATCTGTAAAATATTCTAATATCCTGTGTTGCTGTGAGCAATTAAGGGAAATAATTGCTATGCTTAATTTAAGTTACGCTGTCACTGAGAGATGAAATGAAATATCAACAATTGGAAAATCTGGAATGTGGCTGGAAATGGGCTTATTTGGCGAAAAAATATCGTGAAGGTGAGCTAATTACTAAATACATTGAAAAGAGTGCTGCGCAGGATGCGATCAATGAGTTGATGCAGTTAGAGCGTGAGCCAGTTAAGGTACTGAAATGGATTTCGCGGCATATGAACCCAGATTTATCCAACCGAATGAAACAGACGATTCGGGCGCGGCGTAAACGTCATTTTAATGCGGAACATCAACACTCGCGAAAAAAATCCATCGATTTGGATTTCCAGGTTTGGCAGCGGCTTTCAGCTCTTTCCCGACGTCGTGGCAATACTTTATCTGAAACGATAGTGCAATTGCTGGAAGATGCAGAATATAGAGAAAAATATGCCCATCAAATGTCGAGTCTAAAGCAGGATTTGGAAGCTATTTTGGGGAAATAAGAGCCATAGACAGAAACAATAAAACCCCATTTTGACATGGGGTTTTTAATTAAATATGGAGGGCAGTATAACGATTACTGTGCCGCTTTTGGCTGAGTAACGATTTCTTTAGTACCCTGAATATTGATAACTACACGGCGGTCTGGAGCCAGACAGTCGATGAGTTTAGCGCGACCTTTGATGTGATCGCATGTAGAGCCAGTGACAGAGCTTTCTTTGCCACGGCCTTCTGCTTGGATGCTGGCTGCTGGGATGCCTTTAGCTACCAGATAATCAACAACGGATTGAGCACGTTTCTGGGACAATGGCAAGTTATACTGCTGGCTACCGATGCGATCAGTGTGGCCGATTACCAGAACTCTGCCTTGATTTGGGTCAATTTTGGCCAGTTGGGTGTAGAGGTTGTCCAACTCTTGTTTACCTTCTGTTTTCAACGTTGATTTGTTGAAGTTGAACAGAACGTCAGAGCGCAGAGTAAAGCTCTTGTTTTCAACAGTTGGTGAAGGTGCAGGCGTTGGAGCTGGAATAACGGGAGCAGCAGGTACAACGACAGGAGCTACGTCATCTTGACCGAAACGATAAGAAACGCCAACGCTCAGCATGCCGTTATCTGGACGGGCACCGACACTGGCTGCATCGCCGATGTTGTTGACCCACTGGTAATCCAGGCGGGTTGCCAGATCTTTGGTCAGGGCGTATTCAACACCAATGGCAGCCAGCGGAGAAACACCTGTGTCGTGGTTTTTCAGTCTGCGCTGATCTTTATCACCTGCACCACCTAATGCGTTAGCATTATAAGTAGCGGAAGAGTCTGCGCGCCATACCATACCACCCAGGCGAGTATAGACATCCAGATTATCCATAACTGGGTAGCTCAGTTTAGCCGCCAGTTGAACGCCTTGAGCACGGAAAGCACCGTTGTTAACGCTGCCTTTATATGCCATGCGACCCAGCCAGTCATAACCCAATTCAAAACCCAGATATGGGTTTGCCTGATAACCGACATAGGCACCTGCACCCAGCTGGTTTTTGCGAGTAGGGCCGTTACCGATTTGGTTATCGTATCCATTGCCGTAAAAATTTACGTCATGGTACTGAGACCAACCCAGCTTAGCACCGGTATACCAGGTGTTATCCTTTGGAGCTGCTTGAGCAACAGTTGCGAAAGCTGCCACTGCCACTGCTACTGCGATAGCTGTCTTTTTCATTTTACGCCTCGTTATCATCCAAATAGGCAATTGGCCTTAAAAGCCTTATTATTAGCCATTGGTTAAAATGTCTAGTTAAGTATTTGTACTTCTATCAGTAGATGCGTCCCGAAATATAAGGACGGCTAGTACAAATCTAAACTGAGTAAAGTCTACAACGAACTTAAAAACTTACAAGTACACTGTGACTCGTGACACAAAATTTTTAATTTCATCTATACAAATTCTGAATGTTTTTGACGAACATTTACAATATTGACAGCATCAATGTATTGATTTCCATTGAAAACAAGGATAAGTGGCAGCAGTAGCTTATTTTTTATAAAAGAAATTGGGATAAATCCTAATTCCAGTCAATGATAGTAAACAGAATAAATTTGTAATCTGTTTACTGGCGGTTTGAAATGATGAGCCGAGTTTTATGGGCGCATAATAAATCCCAATGCCGTACCTTTCTGAGCGGCCAGTTGTAGCTTCTGTACGTCATACTCAGATAGCTCTGGTAGCCAGCCCAGTACTACACTGTAGTTGCCACTTGCCAGAGCCTTTTCCATGGCATCAATTGATGCAACAGGACGGATTTGATTTAACTGAACGACTTTATCCAAAGGTAAACCAGAACTCACCAGCCACTGACGACTCAATCTTTTATTAGGTGTGACCCAGAGTAACCAACGATTTTCATGCCCGGATTGACGGAGCAAAGGAAGCAGAAGGTGATTGATAGCTGGCTGGTGCTCACAGTAGTTCAGTTCACTGACCATTCCTTTTACCATTTGTGAATCATATTGGGATGATTCGATAAAAGATAGCCGACTGGCAGTTGTGATACTTGTTGTTTTGTCTATTTTGAGAACTGGACAACCGTCTGTTTTTTGTTCTTCCTCCATTCCGCTAGCTGCCGTTTTCTTCTTAATAAGATATCCCCAAGATGATCGAATGCCCATAATGTTCCTCGCCATAATGAACTGTATATTTATACAGTATATCGCCACTTGCTTAAAAGCAAGCCTATTTTTTTTCAAAGCGCTTCGCAAAAATTTACATAAAACCGTTTTTTTCTGACTTAACGATTGGCAGTTGGAAACAGATTGCGTATGGTTTTAATTACTTGTTCTTGTTATCTATTTTGCTAATAAAAACATGAGAAAAATATTAGTTAGGATATAATTCATGGAGTGATAAAAATGTTTTTATCTGGGGCGCGTTTTGCTCAATTGAAACACGGCGTATCTTCATTGGGAAAACTTAAGAAAAAATCTCAATTTGGTGGGTTTGGGTTGTTACTTGATGGGGTTTTGTTTGCCATTAGCTCAGATGGCGAACTTTATTTACGAGGAAATAGTCATGCTGAGGTATTATTTAAAGCCAGAGGCATGGAGAAATTTATTTTTTCAAAAAGGGGCATTCCCGTGACTTTACGGTACTACCGGGTTAATGAGTCACTTTGGCAGGATCAAAAGCAGTTGTTTGAATATGTCAACTTAGCTTATCAATATACAATGGCAGAAATTATCGATAAGCAAAAAATGCCTCTTAGGCTAAAAGATCTCCCTAACTTGGGAATGACTTTAGAACGTCAACTATGGAAAGTCGGCATATCTAAAGTGGAAGAGTTGCACATGCTGGGAGCAAAAGCGACTTATCTTAAGTTACAGCAACACAGGAAACAGACGAATGTCAGCATATTACTTGCGTTGGCTGGTGCGATAGAAGGTTGCCATGTTGCCGTATTACCAGAGAAAGTCCGTGATGATTTACTCCTCTGGCACAAGGAATTGGATCACTGTAGTTCGGGTTATCATTCTTGATGAAATTTAATCAATAGGGGCATGGCCCCTATTCAGATTGGCGCGTTTCTCTGCCTGTAGAGCCATTACGGCTGTAATACTAAGTCATAAAGGTATTTCTTAATGAAATGAATTTTTATTATTGTCAATTTGGACGCTACTGCATGCTCGATTAAGAATAATAACAAAAAAATATTACATATTTTAATATTTATAAATCCTTATTCATTCTGAATAAATAATATTCTATTTTATTTAATGTTAGATTTGTAATGATAATTATTAATTTATTGAATTTAAATAATATATTGATATGCAATGTGGTTTAAGTTAAAAATAAATCAGATCTAAAAATATATATTTCGTTTTTTTTGGGGGTTTAATTTATTAATCTTTATGGGGATGGAATGTTTTTTATAAGGTTTTAATAAATAAAAAACTATATAAATGATAACTATCATTTTCCGGATAATGATATAGGCCCTCTTCGTTATTTTTCGTTATTCTTTGTTGTGTTTCTTTATGTCAGAGCTCGGTTTCAGAATCATCATTTTCGCTCAGGAGAATAGGAAAACTGGAGAAAAACGTTGTGCAGGTATGTCTGGCTATATAATCAGCAACTGACTCAGTTCGCATTGAGAGTTAAAATTCCTTTTTAGATGATAAAGAAGTGCTAGAAGCTAAATACAGAGTTATTCAAAAATCCATACATCTTTACGGGATGTACCTATAATTTACTTAGGAAGAGAAATTGAAAAATATATCTGTTAGCACAAACGGTTCAATCATTGAAGATTCACTCATGTTCGGTCAATTTGGATGGCCAGAATATGAACCTAATATGACATCTAATGGCCATTTAATTTCATCCGATTTACGAAAAATATTACTTGATCAGTGCTCTATTTCTAAAACATTGCCATCTGAACAGTGGTGGAAAGAGAAGCGAAAAAAAGACTTGCCTTTGCACTTCCTGGTTCGGGATTATCTCAATCATCCAGCCATCCAGTTTAATTCCCGAACCCTTTTTTCATCCTGCGTAGAGACGTTAGAAAAGATCAAGTCCAGTATAAATGAGAGAAGAGAAATCGATATTCTTCTCCCTGTCTTCTGCGTTATTAGCAATTGGCAGAAAAGACATGATATTACCTCTTTAACCATGGCAGAAGAGGTATCCTTGCTACATCTTGCGAAAATTTCAACCTATCTTGAGGAACATACAGGGGTCAGAATACGTTTCAAAATTCTTTCAGATGCCACATTCTATGCCGGGATTTTTGGTGATCCTATGGCTGCGGCAGAACAATATATAAAGGATCTGGAAGAGTTCACTCAATTAAATAAAATCAATGAAGTCGTTAATATTCTCGATATATCTAAGATAGTTTCATTACTTCAGGATAATTATGACCGTGCCTTTCCAGAGCATCTGAAAACCTTCACATTGAATCCATCTTTGGGAATTAGTCATGAGGAAGCCATTCGTTTCAATGCAAGCGTCGGGAGCACGGTCAACATATCAGATCTATCTCTGACATATAATCAAAGAAAGGCTATATTTTGTGATTCTATTTTCCCTGATTCGGAGATAAAGCATGAGATCATGAATAGAGTTCACACTGCCTTCGTTCATTATAGAGCTATGAAGGAAACAATGGCTAGTATCCGATGGGAAAATACGCTATTTCCTAATGCAATCCGAGCCACTATCCATCATAAGACAATACCATTAATGGGTGTCAGGATATATCCTGGTTACAAGAGCCATTCACCCAATCTTCCCTATCATGGTATTGCAGTTATTGAAAATCGGAAGAATGTCTGGCAAATGAGCATTGAACAAGAAATTCACCAACATGGCAAACGACTAAGGATTATTAATAATCGGGGAGTGAGTGACTTTTATGTAGATGCCGATATTTTGGAGAATATGGCGGTTTTGTTGCATAAATTGAACTCTTAGCAGAAATCAGTATAAGACGTTACCCTATGATCTAACATATCAACATTGAAGAACACCCCTTAATACGGGAGTAACAACTTAACAATGTGGAATATGTGCTCATATCGCTTATCAGAGGGCCATCCATGCGTAACCTTATCTTCATTATTTTGGGGAATATCACATTAGAAAGTGCGGTACCGCTACTTTTTACTGTTGGGGGACTGGCTGGCCTGCATCTTGCTCCATTGGCCTGGCTTGCGACATTGCCTATTGCGATACAAATGGCTGCTGGAAGTGTCTGTGCAATCCCATTTTCGAACTTGATGGCACGTTACAGCCGCAGAACCGGATTTATTCTGGCTAGTATGGCAATGATATTTGGTGGACTTGCTTCAGCGACGGCTATTTATTCAGACAGTTTCGGGCTTCTGCTCGGTGGGCATTTCCTGATTGGCATCTCGATGATTGGTATTAATTTTCTACGGTTTGCCGCTGCTGAAAGCGTTCCAAAAAACCGGGCTGCAACAGCAACCTCTTTACTGCTGGCTTCTGGAATAATTGGTGTCATTATTGGAAGCGAGCTCTATGGGAGAGGAGATAGCTTGGGCTTCGAACTTCCATTCATCGGGATATACATGATCGTGTCCGTTATCGGAGGATGTGCAGTTCTTGCTTTTGCTGCACTTGATGGTGGTCTTAGATGTTCTATTAATCAACAAACAGAAGCTGACATTAGTAAGGCATCAGGATTTTCACTTATTGCCACAAATCGCCGTTTGTTTTTTGGAATTGCGACAATGGTGTTAGGTCATGCAATCATGCTGATAGTCATGTCGACTGCCTCGATTGCCTCTATAGATTATGGTATTGGAAGTTCAGAAACGGGCATATTAATTGGTGTTCATCTTGTAGCTATGTTCGCTCCCGGTGTTATCACCGGTATGCTTATATCAAGAATGGGGGCGAATCGTATTATTCTCTTGGGGGCTATCTTGTATCTTGTCGGTTTTCTGATAGGGCTTACCAATGAAGCAGCAATGGTTATTATCGCAGCTCCGCTGATTTTTGCTGGATTAGGGTGGAACTTTATGTTCTTAGGGGGAACTCATATTATCAACAGTATGCCTGATGGTATTAATAAAGCCCGTGTCCAAGGGGCGAGTGAAACGCTTCTGGCCTCGGTATCGACTGTATTTGCGCTTGCCTCTGGGGGAATTTACGGGGCACTTGGTTGGAAAGGGCTGATTTTTGTTGTCACAACGATGACATTGCTGACTATAGCATTACTTTGTATTCGTGTACTTTTGAGATAGAATGTTGTTGATCAATCGGACTGACTTCTCTCCGGTAACTCATTCAGTACGACATAGTTTTTCTTATCACCACTCCATTTTTGTGTAAGCACATCTATTTCAGTGCTCATTTCCTCATAATTATTCCTCTGTCAAAGAGGTAAAGTCACTCAGGTAAATTAATTAAAATATCCCTCATCTGTAAAAAAATAATCCCACAATTTATGAATTATATAGTAATAAAATAATTTGGAATAGTAAGGTAACTAATAAGGGAAATATATGATTTATTATAACAATAAAATACTATAATAATGAGTGAAATTATAATTTATCATTTTTAAATAATAGTAATTATTTCGTTTGGTATTCTAAAGTAATTAAAAAACGCACCCATATTAAATAAAAAATAATATAGACTTCAATCAAAATAACAATCAATATTACAGTTAAAAGAAATTGTAGTTATAGTGTTCTTTATTAACAAATAAAGAGTGTTAAATAAAGAATAATGAATAATAACTGGCATTAAAATGGTGAATAAATTGAATATAATCAAATAGGTACTAATAGTGAATTAATAAATATATGAATAAGATCACATCAGTAATGGGTGTTTTTAACCACTAAGGCTGATAGGTATTAACTATTTTTGTATAAAGGAGAATGCTGAAAGATTGCGAGAATCGCTATGGTGATACAACGATAGATAATACCGAAACCCATTGAATTCATATGATAGCGTGGGCTAAAAACAGGTAAAAGAGTTAGGTGTGGGACAGTGGATTACATTAATACCAAAAAATTAATTACTGAAGGTTAGGTGTAGAGCTGAAATCTACTCGTTTGTGTCATAGAGTACAAGTAACTTGCGAACGGAATGCATTCGTATAATTTATTATGAGAACATCTGAAAGCTCGTTGAACTCGAACTTATATAATCTTCATCCCGCTCAAGAGGATGTGTTTTACGAGCAGGCACTCTATGAAAATAACCCACTACACAACCTCGGTTGGTATACGTTGATAGAAGAAGATGTTGATATAGTAACTTTTCAGCAAGTGTGGAATTTACTACATCAACATATTGATATGTTACGGTTACGCATATCGGTTAATGCGGATAATGAAGCTATACAATATATCCAAGATCAAGGTGTACCTGAAGTAATCATATTTTATGATGCTGCAATGCAGCCTGATCCTGAAAAAAAAGCACATCTTTGGATGCAGCAGCAAATAGATCATCCTATAAATTTTTTAAAGGAAACTCCATATCAGATTTCATTGATTCGTATGACAGATGAAAAATATTATTTTTTCACTATATTCCATCATATTATGATTGATGGTGTAGGATTATTTCGACTCCATGAATATGTTAATAAATTGTACGAATGTATTAAAAATGGAACATCAATAGCTTGGTTGTCAGAAATTCCGCAATATTTAGATACAATAACTAAAGCAAGGGAATATCTAAATTCTTCTCATTACGAAACGGATAAAAAATACTGGTGTGATTTTTTAAAAGAAAATGAAATATACCCTTTAACTCCTTGCTATCAAAATACGGGTAGTGGTGTTGGTTCGCTAACATTACCTTCTGCGATGACATCAGATTTACGTATTTTTTGTAGAGAAAATAATACTAATGTGTTTGCTGTCTTTTCGAGTCTGGTCATCATCATGATGGCAGAACTGACGGGGCAAAAAGAATTGACATTTAGTACTATCACACACGGAAGAAAAAGAAGGTTAGATAAGCATGTCGTTGGGATGCATGCAAATATTTACCCAGTGCATTGTCAGATTTCACACTCGCTAAGTGTGATTGAACAGATTAAATTAATAGACTTATCGCATAAAAATAGTTATCGCTACTGTAAATTTCCTCACTCTCACCTTATTCGAATCGCTAATAACTTTGGGATTCCTTTACCTAATTTATTTATTTTCTACGATCGATTTTCAGAGTCAGCATCTGAAGTCACTCAAAATAAATATAATCATATAGAAGGAGCCGCTAATATTTATCCTATCGTTTTTCGATTCAAGGACTATGGCGGCACTGATCAGGAACTAAAAATAAATATAAATTATTTGCAGGCGTATTTTAGTGATCAGGATGTAGGGAAAATATTTGAACGTTTGAAAAATTTATTTGCTGCGTTGATTAAAAAACCTTCTTTATTAGTCAATGAATTGCCTATTTTATTAGAACAGGAACGTCACACTCTACTGCACACTTGGAACCAGCCCGATGCGCTGTATCCACAAAATCAAACCCTGCAACAGCAGTTCGAAGCCCGTGCGGCCGCCATGCCGGATAACGTGGCGCTGGTATTTGAGGGAGCAACGCTGACTTACCGCCAGTTGAATGAGCGGGCGAACCAACTGGCCTTTGTGATCCGCGAGCACTATCAGCAACGACACAATCAAGCGATGCCGGCAGATACGCTGGTGGCACTGTACTTGGATCGCGGTCTGGAGATGGTCATCAGCATGCTGGCAGTGCTGAAAGCCGGGGGAGCTTATGTGCCGATGTCCCCGGAACATCCGCCGGAGCGGATTCAGTTTATTTTGGAAGACACCCAATCTCCGTGCGTGGTGACTCAGCAGCGGCACCTGACGACACTGAGTGAATGCACACAAGTTCTGATTGACCAGCCGGCACTGATAGCGGCAGATGACCAAGCGGTGACGGTTGATCGGCCAGTGGACAATCCGGTGCCGGTGAGTGGGGCCGCTGATCTGGCATATGTCATTTACACCTCAGGAACGACTGGGCAGCCAAAAGGCGTATTACAGACTCATCATAATGCTGTGCGTTTATTTGCTACCACCCAAGGGGATTATCAATTTGATCAACATGATACTTGGGTTCTTTACCATGCCTATACCTTTGATTTCAGTGTCTGGGAATTATGGGGAGCATTAATATATGGTGGGCGTTTAATTATTCCAACAGTCGATTGCACGAAGGATTTTGTCAGCTTTAGCCGCTTGTGTTCACACCAAAAAGTTACCGTTCTGAATCAAACTCCAGGCGCATTTTATGCTTTTATTGATGCCTCGTTGAGTATTGGCGCTAAATTTCCCTGTCTTCGATATGTGATCTTTGGAGGAGATAAACTTAATCCTGTTCAGTTGAAGCCCTGGTGGGACAGTTATGGAGATCAATCACCAACCCTTGTCAATATGTATGGGATAACAGAAACAACGGTACATGTTACCTATCAGAAATTAATAAAAGACGGCGCTATAACGGCATCCTGCATTGGACGACCGTTAAATGACATGCATGCCTATGTTTTGAATGACTCAGGTCATCTCGTACCTATCGGTGCCCCAGGGGAACTGTACATCGGGGGCGCGGGGCTGGCTCGTGGGTATTTGAACCGGCCGGAATTGACCGCCGAGCGTTTTGTGGCGAACCCGTTTGCCACGGCCGAAGATCAGGCGCGCGGCTACACCCGCCTGTATAAAACCGGTGATCTGGTGCGCTGGCAGCCGGACGGCAATCTGGAATACTTGGGACGCAATGATTTTCAGGTCAAGATCCGCGGCTACCGTATTGAGCTGGGGGAAATCGAAAGCGCGCTGGCCTTGCACCCGCAGGTGAAACAGGCGGTGGTGATTGACTGCGAGTATGAGGGCCACAAAGCCCTGGCGGCGTATCTGGTCACGGACGGGGGGCTGTCGGATGAAACCTTGATGACGTACCTGTCCGCCCGCCTACCGGACTACATGGTGCCGGCCAGCTTTACCCGGATTGAGTCGGTGCCCCTGACCCTGAATGGCAAACTGGATCGCCGGGCGTTGCCGGCGCCGATGTGGGGAAACCGGGACGATTATGTGGCACCGCGTAATGCGCTGGAAACTCAGCTGTGTGCTGTCTGGCAGGCGGTCTTGGGGCTGGAGCGGGTCGGCATTGAGGATAATTTCTTCCGGATCGGGGGTAATTCCCTTATCGCGATTAAGCTGACAGCCGCCATTCGCCGTGTTCTGGCCGTGGATGTTTCTCTGGCACAGGTGTTTAGCTTGAAAACCGTTGCCGGGCTGGCTGCACAGATGGGACAGCAGGCCTGCACGGTGATCCCCCACGTTGAACTGGCGCGCTACCCGCTGTCATTTGCTCAGGAGCGAATGCGGTTTATCGAACAGTTTGAGCAGGGAACCCATGCCTATCATGTTCCTTACCTGGTGCAACTGGATGACGAAGGCTGCCTGTCTTTGCTGGAAACGGCCATTAATCGGGTGGTTGAGCGCCATCCGGTGATGAAGACGGTCTACCGTAATGACGACGAGGGGCAGGCCTACCAGCAGGTACTGGAAGGTAATCTGGTTCTCCGGTCACAGTCTTGTGAGGCGTTTGACGTACTCCTGCAAGCGGTGCGCACTGAATTGGCTACTCCGTTCGATCTGACGGCAGAGCCGGGGCTGCGCCTGTGTCACTACCGGGTGGCCGAACATCATTATTTATTGATGATGTGGCACCATATTGCCATTGATGGCTGGTCCGTCGATATTTTTATGGATGAACTGGCGGAAATTTACTCTGCCCTGCGGGAAGGCCGTGATAGCCCGCTGCCGCCACTGGAAATCACCTATGGGGATTATGCCAGATGGCAGCGTGACTATTTGCAGGGCGAGGTGCGTGAACGCCAGCTGGCCTACTGGCAGCAGACTCTGGCCGGTTATGAACCGCTGTCTTTGCCAACGGACCGGAACCGGCCGACACAGGTGAATTATCAGGGCCGGGATTTCAATTTTGCGCTGGGGAGCGGGCTTTCGGATCAACTGAGGGCGCTGGCAAAAACGCAGGAAACTACCCTGTATACCGTTCTGCTCAGTGCGTTTTACGTCACGCTGGCAAAACTGTCCGGCCAGAACGACATCGTGCTGGGAACCCCGACCGACAGCCGGCACCATGCGCAAACCCAGCCGCTGATTGGGATGTTTGTCAACTCACTGGTCTTGAGGGCGCAGCTTGAGCCGGCCGGCAGCGTGGAAACGCTGATTAAACAGACCCACGCAGTGATTGCCCAGGCCAAGGCCCATCAGGACATGCCGTTTGAGCAATTGGTTGATGCGCTGGAGATTGAGCGCGACACCGCCCGCCACCCTATTTTCCAGGTTATGTTTGGGGTACAGAATTTGAGTGAGGGCGGGCAAAGCAGGGCAAACCTGCCGTTTAGCCCGGTGAAATTGGCCGGGGTTTTATACAGCCCCGCCAAGTTTGACCTGAGTCTGTTTATGGCCGAGGAGCAGGCCAATATTGCCGGTGGCATAAATTACGCGGTAAGTCTGTTTGACGAGTCCTCGATAGCGCGGATGGCCGATATCTATCAGCGGGTATTGGCGGCGTTTGTCGCCGATCAGAAGCAATCTCTGGCCGGGCTTGATGTGTTGTCCGCGCAGGAGCGTCATACCCTGTTGCACCTCTGGAACCAGACTGACGTGCCGTATCCGCAGAGCCGGACGTTGCAGCAGCAGTTTGAGGCTCAGGTGGTCGTCACACCGGATAATGTGGCACTGGTGTTTGCCGGGGAAACGCTGACTTATCGCCAGGTTAATGAACGGGCAAACCAGCTGGCGGTTGTGATCCGCGAACGTTATCAGCAGCAGCGTAATGCGCCGATGCCGGCAGACACGCCGGTGGCTTTGTACCTCGATCGCAGCCTGGAGATGATCATCAGTATTCTGGCGGTACTGAAAGCCGGGGGCGCCTATGTGCCAGTGTCCCCGGAATATCCGCCGGAGCGGGTCCGGTTTATTCTGGCCGACACCCGGTCTTCATGTGTGGTGACTCAGCAGAGGCACCTGACGGCGTTGGGGGAATACACGCACACACTGTCACTGATCGCGGCGGATGATCCGTCGGTGACCGCAGGCCGGCCAATGGACAATCCGGTGCCGGTAAACGGAGCCACGGATCTGGCGTACATCATCTACACTTCAGGAACGACCGGTCAACCGAAAGGGGTCATGCTGACGCACCAAAGCGTCATGAACCGCCTATGCTGGATGCAATCCCGATATGCCTTAAATGCGGCGGATAACGTGCTGCAAAAAACCCCTTATACCTTTGATGTTTCGGTGTGGGAACTGCTGGCGGCTAACTGGGTCGG